>JAUYJZ010000073.1 GCA_030698465.1 bacterium
CAAGAGTACCTAGAGAAGCTCAAACAAGGTCGATTACCTACCAGAGATACCATCGTATTGCAGGCCTAGGGGTGTATCACATGTATCTGAACCTAGACATATTCCTTTTCCTCCAACCAAGGTGTGGATAACTTACCGAGAGTAAGGATAAAAATGTGGCATAATGGAGATATGGAAATTGTAATACCCTTTGCCGTTATAACAAAGCTGCTGCTTGCCTTGGGGCTTGGCGCCTTAGTAGGCATTGAGCGTGAGATACGAAAGAAACCAGCTGGCATCAGGACACACGCCTTGGTAGCTTTTGGTTCTGCCTTATTCACCATTATTGCTTTGGAAATGTTCTCTTTGGCAGAACCCGACGCCATATCCCGCGTTCTTCAAGGAGTTATTGTTGGCATTGGGTTTTTGGGAGCTGGCATAATCTTTCAGGCCAAAGGAGCGATAAAAGGGCTCACCACGGCAGCTGAGGTATGGGCCTTGGCCGGCATTGGTATACTGGCCGGGCTCGGAGCTTTTTCTATTGCAATTTCTGCTGCAGTTCTCGTTCTTGTGATTCTCATTCCCCTAAGATGGTTTGAACGGAGCGTAGAAGAACATATAGATGATTAAAGGGCCGGTGCAAAACTGCATCTGCCCTTTTCTATTGTCTCGCACCTATTATTAACGCCCTGACGCAATGTCCTCTCGCCAGGCTGCCGTAGGAAAATCCCACTTCCCCACTTCGCTGTATGCCGCCTCCCTTGCCAGAAAGAGTTTGTCTCCCATACCCACTACGGTCAGAACCCTGCCGCTTTCATCGTCGGTCACAAGCGTTTCACCCTCACGTCTGGTGGAAGAATGAAAGACAAGGGCGTTTTTGGAATCGTGGCTGTTGCGACGAGTTATGGGATGCCCACTCTCGTATTCGTTAGGGTATCCATATGAAACCATTACCACCCCAACGGCCTGGCGTTTGCGGTTCCAAGAAACAGGGACAGTATCCAAGCGCCCTTTAGTGCAGGCCAGCATGATTTCCAGCAGATCCCCTTCCAAGAGAGGCAAGATAACCTGGGCTTCCGGATCCCCGAACCTAGCATTGAACTCCAAGACCTTGGGACCGTCTTTGGTGAGCATGAGCCCGGCATACAGCATGCCGGAAAAGGGCATGCCTTTTTGGCTCATACTCCGGAGCACAGGCTTTAGGATCCATTCAAGAACGTATTCCTCCAAGGGCTTTTTCCAGAAATGCGGCCAGGTATAGCTCCCCATGCCTCCCGTGTTCGGGCCCTGGTCTCCTTCCAGTAGGCGCTTGTAGTCACAAGCCGCCACAAGAGAAGAGATATGGTAGCCATCCGTGAAACAGAAGACACTTACCTCCTTTCCTTTGAGAAGTTCCTGCACCACAATAGGCTTATTAGGATGGAGTTCCCAGCAAAGATTGGCGTACTGTTCCACCTCTCCTGGAGTATGGCACAGCCACACACCCTTGCCGCCGGTCAGTCCATCTGCCTTTACCACAACGGGCTTTCCATGCCCTGCAGCAAAGGTCACCGCAGCTTGAGGATTTGAAAACACAAAAGAAGTAGGGCGGGGTACGTGTGCTTCCCGCATGACTTCCAGAGCAAACCACTTGCTCGTCTCAAGCTGCGCAGCAGCCTTGGTGGGGCCAAAGACAGGAATTCCACGACTCTGTAAGTCATCCACCAGGCCCTGGGCCAAAAAGGTTTCCGGGCCTATCACCACATAGTCCACTCCAAGCCCAACGATATCCTCTACCAGCCGCTCAGCGTTGAGGGAGACATCCCATCCGAGCTGGCTGGTTCCCCCGTTCCCAGGCCACACAAACAACTCTTGACACTGAAGACTTTGTGAGATGCGCCATGCCAAAGCATGTTCTCTTGCTCCTTTGCCAATGGTGAGTATTTTCATGACACGCTCCTTTCACTGAAGATATAAAAAATCGTAGGTGCTTTCTCGTGCCCCTACCCTAGCAGAATATTAAAATTTAGCAATCTCAACTAGATAGAGCTCTGTGCCTAGGAAAGCTCAATTCGCTTGAATCCCTCTGCATAGGCAAAACCAGATTTCTTGCCAAGCTGGCGAGAACGATCCCGAATACGCTTTTCAAACTTTGCGTCAGCCATCACCTGGCTTTTATGCACCTTGAGTGTTTCAAGCTTCAAAGCAATCGTACCTGTAATATCCTCAAAATGCTCTGCTCCCTCAAAAGCAACGAGAAGCAGGGTTTTTGTTTTATGCGGATACAATCCCCTCTTTTCGTGGTGAGGAAAATTAAGACGATCCCGGGCTAAAGGGAATACTGCGTCTATTGCAGCCTGTCCCGCTGCCCTATGGTCTGAATGATTGATAAATCCGCGCTTTGTAGAATAGAGGAAGGTAGGGTCTAAAGTAATAACCAGGTCTGGTTTCTTTTGACGAATCACTTTAGTAATGTCTTCTTTTAGTTTTGTATCCACAATAAGTTCTCCGTCTCTGTGCTTTAAAAATATCACATCCTTTACCCCAAGGATTTTGGCTGCTTTGAGCTGTTCTGCTTTGCGAATGGCAGAAAGTTTTTGAGGAGTCATGGCTGGGTTCTCTGACCCTTTGCTCCCGTCAGTACACACAAGATAGGTAATAGTGGCTCCCTTCTTTGCCCATTTTGCAATACTTCCAGAAGAACTAAAGTCCATGTCATCTGGATGAGCAAACACGGCAAGAACTGTTTTGGGAGTTTTAAGGTTTTTTGTCATATTCTTTCTTAAAAGCGCACCGGTATCTGTAGCTGGTCATCGTGTTCTGGGAGCCCTGAAGGATTATCCTTTTCTAATATCAAAAACCCGCTTTGGGTGGTAGGTTTTGCAAACTGCACGGTTGTTTGAAAAGGAACAAAATCTTCGGTCATCCATTCTGATAAGGCCTGAGCCACCCCAGCGCCCAACTCTTTTCCTGCGCTGTCAAATACCTTTACCGGAAAGCTCGCTTCAAAGAACCAGTATCCTCTTGCTTGCCCTGTAACCAAGACAGGGCTTTTAATG
>JAUYJZ010000003.1 GCA_030698465.1 bacterium
AGTCGAAGACCCACTTTGATTCGTTGTGTTGTTTTATGCGTTTTACCAAATCATTGGTACATCCAACATACAACGACTGATCTGCGCACTCAACAATATACACAAAATGCATAAGGGTAGCGCTTCACTGCGTTTAGCGACTTCGTCGCCTTTATAATATAGGGCAGAATGTCCTGAAGAATGAAGGGCCGAAGGCACTGAAAATATAATTGTATTAGGCCCTTCGTCGTCCTTCGCTATCTCTCAGGACTCCTCAGGGACTTCGATTTTCTCAGTGTTGTTGATGGCGGTCGAAGATTCCGAGCTTATGTGAGGAATCGCAGACACTGAGATTTGAACGAAGTGAAAATCGAAGTGCTGCGGGACATGGATTCGAACCATGATACTCGCCTCCAAAGGGCGATGTCCTACCATTAGACGATCCCGCATCGTTATTATTCTTTCATTGTGCTGTCCACGATTGCCAATTCTAGGGGAAGCTGAATAATATCAGCATACCGCATATCTTTCTCTGCCTGCATAAAATGCTTTAAAGCTTCGGTTAGGAATTTTCCTTCCATGTTCTTTGCTTGTTCTGCCAACTTTTCCTGCTGCTCTTTGGTAAAACCTGGGCTAATGGATTCTAGGAGTTCTGCATTTAGCTTTAGAATCAAGACCCTTCTTAGGTACTCCACTAGATTCTTTGCAAACTCCTGGGGGTCCATGCCTTTTTCTAGGTTTTGGTTGAGAAACTGAACAGTTTGTGATGTTTTCTTTGCAGAAAGCAGGTCCACAAATTCAGAAAGGATATGCACTTCTACAATTCCCAGGAGTTCTTGTATTGCCTTGGCATCAATATTCTTTGTTCCCTGGTGGAACGTGAGAACTCGATCAAGCAAAGACTCTGCATCTCTGAGGGAACCACCCGAATGTCCTGCCAAAACCTGAAGAGCCGATTTTTCAATTGTAGCCTTTTCTTTTGCGGCGATGTTTTCTAAGCGTGCAACAATTTCTGGAACCTGAAGTTTTCTGAAGTCAAACCTTTGGCATCGTGAAATAATAGTTGGTATCATGCGATGCACTTCCGTGGTGGCAAGCACAAAGATTGCATGAGAAGGGGGTTCTTCTAGCGTCTTTAGCAAGGCGTTGGCGGCTTCCTTGGTTAGTTGATGAGCCTCGTCCACAACAAACACCTTATACTTGAACTTGGTAGGGGCAAAGCGGATACCTTCTTTCAGATCCCGTATTTCATCAATTCCCCTGTTTGAGGCGGCATCAATCTCTATTAAATCCAATGCTCTCCCCTCTTGTATTTCTTTGCAGGAATCACATGTGTTGTCTGGTTCCCCTTCCTTTGGGTTTTTGCAGTTTACCGCTTTAGCCAGGATCCTTGCCATACTTGTTTTCCCAGAACCTCTGGGCCCGGAAAAGAGATAGGCATGGGAGATGAGATTTCCCCTCACTGCGTTTTTTAAGGTCTGAACCACATGATCTTGACCTACCACTTCGCGAAACGACTGGGGGCGATATTTTCGATAGAGCACAAGATTCGTAGCCATGGGGCAATATTAGCACAAAATGACGAGGTTTTCCAGCTGTGGTACAATGAGTCAATCATGCTCAAGCTCTACAACACGCTTTCCCGCAAGAAAGAGAGCATAAAATCAAAGCCTGGAAAGAAGCTCCGACTTTTCGTGTGCGGGCCTACCGTGTATGACTATTCTCATCTCGGCCACGCCAGAACATACATTGCTTTTGACGCTTTTGTGACGTTCTTGAGATCTCAAGGATACAGGGTGGATTATTTGCAAAATATTACCGATATTGATGACAAGATTATCAGACGGGCAAAAGAAAAAAACCTCCCGCCAAAATCCATAGCAAGAATGTTTGAGAAAGAGTACTTAAAAGACATGAAGTCCTTGGGTATTTCCAGTGTAAACAAGTATGCCAGGGCAACCGATCATATTCCAGAAATCATCTCCCAGATAAAGCGCCTGCTTAAAAAGAAGTATGCCTATGAAGTAGAGGGAGACGGCATCTACTACGATATTTCAAGATTCAAGGAATACGGCAAACTTTCCCGCCGCACCACGTTACAAGCTGAAGATGCGGTATCCCGCATTGACGAATCAATTAAAAAGCGAAACAAGGGGGACTTTGCCTTGTGGAAGCTTGCCCAGCACCGAACCACAGTTTCTGGTGCTGGGTTCTCAGAACCATCTTGGAACAGCCCCTGGGGGAAAGGACGTCCTGGCTGGCACATTGAGGATACCGCCATAACCGAGAAACGCTTTGGGGCTCAGTACGAGCTGCACGGAGGAGCCAAAGACTTAATCTTTCCTCACCACGAAGCAGAAATAGCCCAGATGGAGGCTATTTCTGGGAAGAAACCCATGGCGCGCCACTGGATGCATACAGGGTTTTTGACCGTGAATAAGGGGAAGATGTCTAAATCCCTGGGCAATTTTGTTACCGTGCAGAATTTTCTTGATGCACACTCTCCCAGAATTTTACGACTTTTGGTACTTAAAGCTCACTATCGATCCCCTATTGATTATTCAGAGAACCTGCTTTTGCAGATAGAACAGGAACTGCAACGTATTGATGAGTTTATTAATAAAATCCGAAATCCGAAATCCGAAATCCGAAACAAACCTGAATTCCAAATTTCCAAATTCAAAACTCAATTCAAAGCCGCTCTCGAAGATGATTTTAATACCCCAAAGGCAATCGCTGTTGTGTTTGATATAATAACCAAGGGAAATATACTCTTGGCAAAAGGCAATTTGTCTAAAACAGACTCAAAAACAATTCTTAACTTTTTGAAAGAAGTAGATGAAATATTTGGATTTATCTTTTCTAAAGAAAAAAAGACCGTTATTCCTTTGAATATTCTGAATCTCCTGGATGAACGAGAGAAATATCGGAAAGAAGCACAATGGCAAAAAGCAGATACTATTCGAAAGAAACTTTTGGGCCAGGGGTGGCAGATAGATGATACCTCTCAGGGGCCGAAACTAAAGAGAATATAAAAGGCGCCTTCTCTCTCCCTTAAGAAGGCGCCTTTGGTATTTGGGCAATCTGGAGGATTTCTCCGCATGTCCTTTCTCGGGTTTTCCCAATTCCATGTACCCTGCGTATCTTTCCGGTCTCCATGAGTTCTAGGAGTTGAGAGTATGTTGTGATTCTCTCTTGGGAAAGGATTCCCCGCAGAGCAGTGAGGGTTGCTTGAGGGATGTTGCGCTTTGTGCGGGTCTTCAGCAACTCGTCGATTGCGTCTTGGAGTAGTTGGGCTTCTGCACGGGCACTCAGGATAGGAGAAGGATTCCCCATGTTTAAGCGTTTTCTGAGGTCTGCGTTTTCTATCCTAAGTTCGTTGTTCTCCACAAGAATTTCATGGAGTTTTTCAAGTCCTTTTTCTATCTCAGCTACTCTCCAGGGAGAAGGTGCAAAGAAGCACGAAAGACGTTTCTTTTGGGTGTGCCGGAGGTGAAACAGAGCGTTTTCCACCAGGCGCTTTGCGGTCTTGCCCGCGCCTCCCAGCTCTCGATCAATGGCTGAAAAACTCCTAGGAGCTGAATCATTAAGCCCAAAGAATTGCTCAACTGCAAATTTGAGCCGAGCCCAGGGCTGGGAATCGTTTCTCCCTTTTGTATGCCGCAGGCTTTCCAAAACCTCGTTCAGTACGTCTTTGAGCGAGACTGCAGTCCCCTCCTCAACAATGAAAGAGTAGACAAGTGCCTCAGACTCCGGTTGCACCGGGAGTGGAAGAGCCCTGGGAAATGCAAAGAAGATTTCCCACAGGAGTCCTTCATATCCAGTCCGCCATTGCTTTGCCATTTTTCCTCCTTTTGCTTGAGAACGATCTTTTCATACCATACTAGATATTCTGCTATTTGTCAAATCATGTTTGGCTGAGTATTCTATTGTCTTGCAAAGAGATTTTCAACCAGCTATGATGTTTCTATGGCACAAGAGCAAAACCCATCTCCAGATAAACTTCCCCCCCAGTCAATTGAGGCCGAAACCTCTTTATTGGGAAGTTTGATGATGGACAAGGATGCTATCTTGAGGGTCGGCGACTTTCTGGAAAGCAGAGACTTCTATAAAAAAATCCACCAGTCAATCTATCTTGCAATACAAGAGCTCTTTGAAAAAGGAGATCCCATTGACGTTCTTTCTGTTGCCTCGCGCCTCAAAGAAAAGGGGCAGTTAGAGGAAATCGGCGGAAACGCCTATTTAACAGAACTCATTAACTCTGTTCCTACTGCCTCGCATGTGATGGCATACGCAAAGATCGTGCAGAAAAAGAGGATTCTGCGTGACTTAATCTCTGTCTCATATGAAATAGGGGCCATGGGATATCAAGAGTCAGAGGACACCGACCTGCTTTTAGACAAGGCGGAATCCTCCATATTTGCCATAGCTCAAAAATCGCTATCCCAGAACTTCACCAAGGTAAAAGACAGCCTGGAAGAGGCCTTTGAGAGAATAGACATGCTCTCAAAGCACGAAAAGGGAACGAGAGGGGTTCCTACGGGGTTTGCAGATCTAGATAACATCCTTTCGGGGCTTCAAAATTCAGACCTTGTTATTCTGGCTGCCAGGCCCAGCATTGGCAAGAGCGCGCTTGCTGCCGATATTGCTAGAAGGGTGGCGATTCAACATAACATTCCGGTAGGAATATTCAGCTTGGAAATGTCCAAGGACCAGGTTATAGACCGTTTGCTTGCCTCTCAAGCTGGGGTTGACCTTTGGAAGCTGAGAACTGGAAAACTCTCCTCACAGGGAGATGATAACGATTTTGCAAGAATACAGGAAGCAATGGGAGTGCTTTCTGAAGCTCCTCTCTATATTGAAGACAGCTCTATGCAGAACATCTTGAAAATGCGGGCTATGGCAAGAAGATTGCAGGCAAATCAAGGGTTAGGTCTTCTCATTATCGACTATCTTCAGCTCGTTGAACCGAGAAACCCCCAGGTAAACGAAGTTCAGCAGATGACGGAAATCTCCCGTTCTCTCAAGGGTTTGGCCAGGGAGCTTAATGTTCCGGTACTTGCCTTGTCCCAGCTCTCCCGGGCAGTGGAACAGAGAACTCCTCAGCGCCCCCGCCTATCTGACCTTCGTCAGAGTGGAAGTATTGAGCAGGACGCGGATGTGGTCTTGTTTATTTACCGGGAAGACAAGTATCGAGCAGACCCAACCAACCAGGGGATAGCTGAAATTATTATTGCAAAGCACAGAAATGGCCCGGTAGGTTCTGTGAAGCTCTACTTTAACGAGAGAACTGTGAGTTTTACAGACTTGGCAAAAGAAGACCTGGAATACCAAGCAAGCGCAGAAGAGATTTCTTTTTAACGAATGTACCCCGTACTGAGAATTAGACCGTGCTGTCGTTCTCGCTCAAACACAACATCTAATTTATGATAAAATCATCAAACCCAATACCAACAATGTTCCATTTGGTCGCACGTCAAAAGAAGTCTAATTTCTAGTACCGGGGTGTATCCAAAGCAGATTCAGCGGCTCATTCAGTTATTTTCCCAGTTTCCCACGGTGGGCTCCAGAACGGCAGCCCGCTTTGTATTTCATCTTCTCAAAGCTAAAAAGAGCGAGGTGAAAGAGCTTGTGGAGGCGATAGCTGAACTCAGAAATCAGGTTGCCCTATGCAAACTATGTTTTCAGCCCTTTGACGCAAGTTCTAAGCAAGGAGATACCTGCAGTATTTGCCAGGATCAGATGCGAGACCAAGAGATTCTTTGTGTAGTGGAAAAGGAGAGCGATCTTGAGGCCTTGGAAGGAACCAAGGAATACCGAGGTTTATACTTTATTTTAGGAGGTGCGATAGACCCTCTGCAAAAAGAGCAAAGGGAGACCCTAAGAACAAAGGAACTCCAGCAAAGAATACATGACTCCCCTACTTCCAGCAGGAAGCAAGGTTCTGCCAGCAGGCAGGTTCTTATCAAAGAGATTATTATTGCAACCAACCCTACTCCAGAAGGCGAAGCTACTGCCTTGTATCTGGAGAGGATATTGAAGGATGTAGATATAAAGCTTACT
>JAUYJZ010000006.1 GCA_030698465.1 bacterium
GTTGTTATAAAAAGCCCGGGGATACCATTGAGAATGGTTTCTCCCTTGCTTAAAAAGAAGCAAGAGCTTACTTCAGAGACAGATATCTTTTTTTCAGAGTGCCAAGGCACCATTGTAGGAGTTACAGGAACAAAGGGCAAAAGTACCACAGCTTCCCTAATTTATTCCATTCTCAAAAAAGGAGGGAGAAAGGCAGTACTCTTGGGAAACATCGGAGTTCCTTCGCTGCAGTTCCTTTCAAAACAAACTTCAGAACATGTCTTTGTCTATGAACTTTCCAGCTTTCAGCTGGAACATTTGCACCAGAGTCCGCATGTTGCAGTATTCCTCAACGTGTATTCAGAACACCTCAACCATCATGGGAGTTTTGCAAAGTATGTAGTAGCTAAGGCAAACATTACGAAATACCAGGGCCCAGAGGATTTCTTCATCTACAATAAAGACAGCAAGGTTGTCTCAAGCATTGCAAAGGTGTCCAAGGCCCAGAAGCTTCCTTTCTCTCCAGGAAAGATTAGGAAAGACGCTTCCTTTCTTGCGGCAAGAGAACCTGCTGTTCTGGTCGGAAAACTCTTTGGTGTTTCAGATTCCAAAATCCGGCAAGCGATACGGGAATTTAAACCTCTAGAGAACAGGCTAGAAAGAGTGGGGAAGTTCAAGGGCATATCCTTTATTAATGATTCCTTGGCCACCATACCAGAAGCTACAATTGGAGCCCTGGATATTTTGGGGAATCAGGCGGCCACCCTGATTGCAGGAGGGTATGATAGAGGGGTAAATATGATAAAATTGGCAAGAAGAATTGAGAAAAGCAAGATTCAAACCCTCATTCTGTTTCCTGACACCGGAAAGAAAATCTTTGCTGCTTTAAGGAGCCGGGGTAATTTCTTGACTCGCGGTCGCCTAGGGCAACATCGCTCGCAAAGAAATTACCCGCCAAAAGCCAAGCAGTTGGCTTTTGGCCCAAAGAATGTATTCTTTATAGAAAACATGAAAGATGCAGTACAGCTTGCCTACCTTAATACTCCAAAAGGAAGAACATGTCTTCTTTCTCCCGCCGCCTCAAGCTTTAACTTGTTTCGCGACTACCAGGACCGAGGGGACCAGTTTAAAAAGTTTGTGAGAAAGTATGGGAGATAAAAAAAGCATATGGAAAGTTGACCCAATCCTGTTTGGCACAGTTCTCCTGTTGCTCTTTTTGGGCATTCTTATTTTAGCCTCGGTTTCAGCTTCCTTTTCTTTGCAGACTTTCGGTACCACCTACTACTTTTTAAACCACCAGCTACTTTTTGGCCTCCTACCTGGCCTTATCTTTGGTGCTCTCGTGTTTCGGTTTGTGTCTTTAGAAATGATAAAGAAATGGAGCTTTGCGCTACTCTTGGGAAACATTTTTCTTTTAATGCTGGTATTCCTTCCCTTTATCGGGGGGTCAGAAGGGGCTCACCGTTGGATCTATGCTGGTCCTTTTTCATTTCAACCCTCAGAACTCCTAAAACTCACCTTCATTCTGTATCTAGCCTCCCTGTTAGCGGCAAAAATTACAAAACATGGTGAATCTAGAAAAAAGAGGGGATGGAAACGCCTGTTTGAAGGAACAGAGACCCTCCTCCCCTTTGTTGCAGTTACCGGAATCATCAGTTTTCTCTTACTCAAACAGCCCGACATGAGTACGTTGGGAGTCATTGGTTTAACCGGCATTATCATGTATTTTATTGCCGGAACTCCTTGGTGGCACACACCTTTTATGATTCTAGGGGCGCTGGGGGCTGCATATGTTCTAATTCAACTTGCCCCCTATCGATTCTCACGCCTTGCAGTTTTCCTGGATCCATTTTTAGATCCCTTGGGAAAAGGATATCAAATAAAGCAAGCTCTCATTGGCATTGGCTCTGGCGGGATTCTCGGAACAGGGCTGGGGCTAAGCTTTCAAAAGTACGGCTTTCTCCCAGAACCCATTTCAGACTCCATCTTTGCTGTGGTAGCAGAAGAGCTAGGGCTCCTGGGAGCTTCCTTCCTTGTTCTTGTATTCATATTCTTTGCCTGGCGTTCCTTTGCTTTGGCAAGGAAGATACAAGATCCTTTAGCTAAGATAGCAAGCGTGGGCATTGCTTCCTGGATTACCCTGCAAGCATTTGTAAACATGGGATCTATCACAGGGCTTCTGCCATTAACCGGCATCCCCTTACCCTTCATTAGTTATGGTGGATCCGCCCTAGTGGTAGAACTTGTTGCCGTGGCCCTGCTGCTGAAATTAACCTCAAAATCGTATACAATGGAGCAATGAACCCCGCCCTTTTCTCGCGAGAGAGTTTGGGATAAAAATATCACACGAAACAATACTACTATGAAAAACAACACAAAAAAGGGCGGGGTGAAGATATTATTCACTGGAGGAGGAACAGGAGGTCACATCCTGCCCATCATAGCCGTGGCCAGAGAACTCAGGAAACAAGCCGGGGATACACCTCTGGAATTTTTGTACATGGGCCCCAAAGATGAGTTTTCAGAGATGCTCTTGTCTCAAGAGGGCATGAGAACCTTTCACGTCTTTTCTGGAAAGATACGTCGCTATGAGTTTTTCAAATCCCTCCCAGCAAACCTTCTGGACGTGTTCATTAAGGTACCATTGGGGCTTTTTCAGGCTTTCTTTCGTATCTTTGTTTTGGGCCCTGACATTATCTTTTCTAAGGGTGGGTACGGTTCAGTTCCTTCTGCGGTCGCAGGGTGGATCTTGCGAGTCCCCATCATTTTGCATGAGTCAGATGTTGTGCCAGGACTTGCCAACAGAATCGTAGCAAGGTTTGCTTCAGAACTATTCGTTTCTTTTCCCGACACTCAATACTTCCCAAAAGACAGAGCTACCCGAGTTGGGAACCCCATCAGAGGAGAAATGCTTACAGGATCTGCAGAAGAAGCAAAGCGCCTGTTTGGCCTTCAAGGCAAAAAACCTCTTGTTCTCTTAC
>JAUYJZ010000015.1 GCA_030698465.1 bacterium
TCTGCAACCTTAGCCTGGGTCCACAAGAGATAGCTGCCAGAAGAGAGAAATGTGTCGTGGCGATAAAACCAATCCCCGAGCTTGTCTGAAGTGACATTGTGAGAAAACGTTTCACCGGTCCTGAGATTCTGAAGATAGATAACTACCTGACTGAGCGAGGCTTCGGTCTTACCGCCAACATAGAAGATTTCTTCGTTGGAGATGTTCCGCGAGATGGTGGTAATAAGAGGAGGAGCTAACTCCAGGGTTTGGGCAAATACTGGATGTGCTACAAAAAGCGCAGTTCCAAACAGGAAAAGCAGAATCACGGCAATCTTTGAGCCGTATTTTGCCCGGTATTTCTTTAAGTCCTCGAGCTTTTCTGTGATATCTTTTGGCAGTAGCTTTTCTGCCCGTTGAGCATCAAGGTCTTGGTGCCACTTTCGCACTCTCCATCCTCCGTACAAAAGCCCAGCCAATATCAAGAGCGCAAAAAACCAGAACCACTTCCAGGATATTAAGAAATCGCTACTAATTTGCAAGCCTTCCCCGCGGATAATCTGAAAAGGGCTGCTCACAATAGAAAGGCGCTTTATAACCTCTCGGTAGTTCCCGGCCTGGTCATATGCCCTTACAATAATGTCATGAGTCCCCAGCTCTTGGAAATTCAAGACATAAGGGCTTTGAACCTCAATAAACAAGGACTCTGTACCTAAACGCTCATCCCCTGATTCACTCCTCGGCTGGCTCAAGGGCACTACCTTTAATTCATAGCGCTCCATGCCAGACAAGGAGTCGGTCGTGACAAAGCTTACAATAGGATTCTTTTTTGTCGTTCTGCTTGAGGGTTCAATGCTCACAGGAAAATCAGCTGGAGGCGTTGTATCAATCTTTAAGGCAAAGTTGGTTACGCCTCCCCAGGACTGCTTTCGGAACGCTTTAATATGAAAATAATGAATACCGTCTGCAACGTTTGTGTAGGAAACAGAAGGCCTTGCACCATCAACAATATCGTCTGGAATGTCCACGGGTTCCTGATTAAGAACATAGCTAAAGGCCTCAACATCCTGTTGAAAGGCCCATTTTAAGGCAACGTTTGAGTTGGCATACCATTGGGATTGTTCTGAATGGGTTTCTGAAATAACAATTGGGCCGGCAGGTGGGGGCAAAACCAGCTCATAAATACCATTTGTGGTGTCAGAAAGGTCGTCTGTGCCCACCCCGTCGTGCAAAAGTACCTTGGACTCGTCTAGAAACCTGACCAGGGCGCTTCCCACTGATTTCACGCGAAAGGTAAGGGTTGTAATGAGGCCGTTGCTTGTGGTAATGCCCCCTGGAATGCCGCCTTGCAGGGTAACCTTGCCGGCCTGGTTGTTAAAGGTTGGGGTTGCGGTCCACACTCCAATAATAGATTGGCCTGCAGAGGGTGAGACCACCTGGAGCTTGTCTGCAGGAAAGTCTAAAGAAACTCCAATGGCATTAATGGGTTTTCCTTCCGTATTTAAAAACAAAGAAACGTCAAAGGTGCTCCCTACTGTAAAGGTGCCACTTGGAGGACCAATGGAAATGGTTACAGCTTTAGCCGGCGCAGCAATCCCTATGAGCGCAGCAAAACTCACAGCAAAAAGAGCTAAATAGAGAACAGCGTTCTTTTGTTTTATCCGTTTTCTCCAAAAATATAGCATAAGCAAAAACGCAAGACCGATTAGTACAATTATACCCCATAAAAGAGGGCTTTCATACCACCTAATGGGATTCTGGGGAAAAAGATGAGCAATGCGCTCGTTTCCCGCTTTATCAATGGCTTTTACGAAAATATGGCTCTTTAATTCCTGGTCTTGCAAAAGGTAAGGGCTTTGAGCTAAAAGCCAAGGTCCGTCTTCTTGCATCTCGCCTTTCCTCGTTTCCTGCACGCTATACCCTGCAATACCAGAGCTCTGATCTTTTGCAGCAAATACCAAAAACCATTTCCCGTCAAAGATATCCGGGTCTTTTGAAACCTGCGGAGAAAAGGGATCTGGCGGTTCAGTATCAATAAAAGGAACAAACTCTTCTCCTACAGTTTCCTCACTAATCTGCAGGGTTACCGGAGCTTTTTGTATTGCAGCTTGCGTCCCCTGCCCATCATTTAAAAGGACTCGCTCTTCTACAGCTTGAAGCGTCACACTCCCGGTCTGTTTTGCTAAAAAAACCAGAGAAAACAGAAACGCTCTCTCTTTCGCAATGCCTCCCGGCATCACACCAGAAAACGTGATCTCGCCTTCCTGCTCTAAAACAGGGGTTTGAACCCAAAAATTCACTATAGAACCTCCTTCGTACACGGCTTGCAGTTCCAGCACATCTGCAGGGAAAAGAATCTTAGCTCCCGCCGCATTCACTTCTTTGCCTTGAGTGTTAAGCAACACCCCCACCTCAAATTGCTGGCCAACACCGAATTCTTCTGCATTCGTGCCAAAGAAAATCTCAGCTGCCAGAGCTTGGCTGGGGATTAACAGAAAAATAATAGCAAAAAGAATATGTTTCATTTCACTATCCCGTCCAATAGTATGCCATAATGCTGAAATCCACCAAGTCAGCTTTTCCGTCTCCGTTCAAATCAACCCGGGCTGAAACATTGGGGGTACCAAACCAATAGATTAAAATGGAAAAGTCCACAAGGTTCACAAAACAGTCAGTATTCAGGTCTCCCTTGGGAGGGCAAACCACGGGTTCCTCCAGAATGGTTTCTTTGCCAACAATAAAAAATGCGGCCGCAGACGCAATGTTAGAAAAACTTCCTTCAAGCGAGGCCTCAGCCACGGCTGAATAGTTCCCAAAATCCAAAGAAGAGGTATCAAGAGAATATCGGTACCTCCCTTGCTGGTCTGAAATTGTTTCCAAAGGGAATTGCCCCGTGGGCGTCTTTACAACAATGGTTATGGCAACTCTTGGAACAGACTGCCCAAACAAATCAATAATCTCCCCCTGTGCAACTTGGCGCTTGTCAACTGAAATGGTCGGAGGTATTACCACATCACGAATCGTGGTGGTGGTATCGAATACAACACTCACCGAAAACGAGATGAGGCGGGAGGTTTTTCCGGTATAGTCCCTGCCATATAAAGAGAACAGATAGTCCCCAACAGAAAGTCCTCCAATGTCTAAAGAAAAGTTGCCGGCCCCGTCTGCATGGCCGGTCCCTGCAATCTGCCCATCCTTTAAAAGAATAACCGTACTCTGGGGATATGCTTTCCCCAAAAAGACCGCTGCAGCTCCCGGAATAGTACCGGGTCCGAGCGAACCCAGGGTAATGGGAGGTAGGGGCGCAACCTCTTCAAAATACAAAAAACCGGCCCGGTGGATAAAACTCCCACTAGTGCTTTCCCCTATGGTTGGCTGCCCCGTGCTGGAATAGTATTCAAAAGAAGCTGAGATTGATCTTCCTCCTTCTGTTGTAATAACAGGGTCCCTCAAAATAAAGCTTGGACTCTGGAAATCAACCGCCTGCGCTATTAAGCCAAATACACCCGTTCCAATAATAATGGAAACAAGTGCTATTTTGAATACGATAATGGGTGTCTTGGGTTGACCCATACATATTTACTCTCCGGACGGCTCTTCTTTTGTAGGGATTATTTCTTCTCCTTGGGATTCTGTCGGCGTCTCATCCAGGTTAACAGGAGCTACATCAATAATCCTTTTGGCAACAGGGTCATATAAGAATGCCTTTTTCGCATTTGTAAAAATCAATACCTTATCTCCCCTCTTTGCCTGCAGGAAAAACGGCTGGTCAGCCAAGCGTTCGGGCTCTGAAACAGTGGCAACCACCGGATCCTCACCCTGGGGCAATACAATGATTTTCCCAACCTCTTTGACCAGCGCCCTAACTTCTGCTTGGGCGGCCTGCTCTGGGGTCCGTTTTAAAATACTGTTTTGATAAAAGAGATAACCTGTAATACCCAAAAGCCCCACAATAACAAGAGGAATGAGAACTCTCTTTGTAGAAGGGCTTGAAAGTTTCTGCACAAAAGGACTCTGGAAAAGATTTGGGCGAGCAGCTTTTGGGGCTTGTTTTGGGAGTTTTTGCTTTGGAGATAGAGCCATAGTTTCCTATTATATTATATAGTATAGTATACTACGATAAGACATCAAGACAATGCAGGCAAAAAAGAACACAAGACGCAAAAGGGAGCAGCCAGTAAAACGCTTAACATTGCCTTCTTTAAAGAAATCCTGGAAAGAACTCGGGGGGAAAGTTGGGGTGCTGTTGTTGTTTCTTTTTGGCGGATACTATGTCTTTTTCTTGGGACCGCAGCTTGCCCTCCCCAATGCATATCTCAAAGCGCAGGAAGTGTTTGCCCAGCACCGCTCAAACCTTCTAGAGAACAGGACCGCTTTGGTGGAGCTAGCTCGCCTTTCTGCAACCACATCTGACCTTGCCAACAAGGAAACAGAGTTGCTTGGTAAACTGCAAAAAACAAACGAAGACGGTCTAGTGTCTGTAGAATCAAACCGGAGAATCCCCTTTGTCCCTGGAGCCTCAAACGAGTTTCTTGATTTTTTG
>JAUYJZ010000016.1 GCA_030698465.1 bacterium
GTCGGGTGTGTTTCACTCCTCTTCTTCTTAGTTCTTGTTGAAGGGGTTTTAATTTTCCCGTCGCATCAGCTCTTTGGCGGTAAGCTTCTAGATTCGAGGCATCTTTCTTGATAGTATCTGTTGCCTCCCCGACTTGACGTTGCAGATCATCAATTTGTTGCTGGAGTCCTTGGTCTCCCTCGAGCGATGTGTCCATCAACGTCTTCGTCTCTTCAATCTGTTGCAGCTGTCTGTTTAGGTTGTTCAATCTGCTATTCTCGGCTTTCGTGCGTTTTGGCACACCCTGCAGCTCTTGGCGCTCTTGTTCAAGACGAGCCTGTTCGTTTAGGAGATCTCCCTTTGTCTGCTTTTGCCGCCATTGCGCAATCTTTGCATCCATTTGGGTCCGAGTTCGCCCAGCCCCGATTCCAAGGCTTCTTGCCCCTGGGCTGTCTATGTAGGTCAGAACACTTTCTGCTCCGTGCTCAAGCAGCCAATCATCTCCGAGACCGGTTTCTGCGTAGCCCCCTTCTTTAAAGATGAACTGCATGATTTTGCGACTCTCTTCTTTCTTTGGTCTTCTCCCAAATTGCGGCATAAAATCTGACCCCCGCTCAGCAACCAAATGTCTAAGGAGCGCATTTCCTTGAGGAGTATCTGGGTCTAGAAAACGAGGATCATAGACATCATTAACAAAGTCTTGCCCCGTTGCCTTTGTTGCGATTTCCTCTTTCAGTTTTTTGTATTCGGCTGATTCTGGATTAAATCCATACGCCTCTGGGTCAATCAAAAGATCGCCAGACACCGCTTTGAGAAGCGGGCGGTATCCTGCGGGACCCAATTGTCTTTTTCCTTCGCGAATGGCTTTTCCAATGAAGCTCTTTCCCCCAATTTCCTCAACCCTATCATTTATAATATCGGAATCCCCGTTTTCTGCAGTGGCATTAAGGGATCCAGCCATTTCGTAAATATCAGCATCAGCAAGGGGTAGTTTGAGCTGTTGTTTTGCTTTGATTTTATCAATATTGTCGTTAGGATCTTTATCTTTTCCGGCACTCTTTGCTGCGCCGAACCGCTTAGCATCTTGTTCTTTTATTGTGCGCGTGATCTTTTCACTACCAAGCTCAATACCCCTCCCTGCCCAGCGCGTAATGAGTCCAGCGCCAGTCCATTTTGCTCCCTTAGCAAGACTTCTCTGGAAAAGGCCAGCACCCATTGGCGCTACCCCCATTTTTTCTCCACGTTCTTTCAGTCCTGCACCAACCTTTTTGACCCTTTCTCCAGCTCTTCTCCAGGCAGCGGTGCCGGCAAACTTTCCTAGTCCAGCACCAGCTTTCTTCCCCATATTAATAATTCCTTGCGCACCCGCCGGAGCCAATTGCATACTGAGCATCACCCCTATCATGATGAGAACAAGCCCCACAAAAGGACCCATAATAGCCGCAAAGAGACTATTAAGATTGCCGATGATGGTTTCCTCTATTTGCTGTAGTGGGCTGAATCCAGTGGCGCTAAATTTGGGTATAAGCGTTGAAACGTCGGTTTTGACCTCCAAAAATCTACTAGGTACGCTTGAGACATTAACACCTGAAACGCCGCCGGAAAAAGTGCTTAGCCCCAAGAGAAGAAATAAGCCAATAGGGATTCCAATAATAGACCACTGGATAAGTTGTTGAAGCCATTGGGTCCAGTATTTTTTTGTTGCGGGAAGAACGTAGCAAGCAAAGGCAATTGGAGCAAGAATAACAAGCGTCCACAGGATAATGGTCCGCATTATAAAAAGGAGTAGAACCACAACTAAAATGAAAAGCCCAAACGCATAAAAAAGCAAGAGAGATAAGGCATACGCTACGAGGCCCACGATAATGCCGAAGACGCTCGTGAGTTCACCAACCTCTAGGAAGAGTTTCTGTAAGGTGCTAGTCAGAAAATTAAACGGGACCTCAAAGATAACGTTTTTTAAGGCATCAATGTTGAAGCCAGCGATTTGGGATATAAAAACCTTAGTAACAAGATTCGCCATATCAACAACAAAACCAACAAAAACGCCGCTGAAATTCACCAGTAATGCTATGACGATAAGCGCAGGGAGAGTTTTCTGCAGTTGGTAAGTTTGAAGCCGTAAGATTGTGGCCAAACCAATAAAAACAAGGATAAGAATAAAGGTAATATTGACCAAATCTCGAGAAAATCCCCATCCAACATCCACAATGCCTATTCCATGGCCAGGGATTACCGGGGCAAGCGTCCCTAGAATAAAAGTTCCAAGAATGCCGGCAAGAATAAAGAAGAAAAATCCGAGGATAGCCGCAACGAAAGTCACGATAACCGCAATCAATGCCGCAACAAGACGGAATGGGAGCGTTAGGATATACGTTGCGATGTCAGAGAAAATGTTTGCCTCGGCAAACTCAAGAGGAACAACGGAGAAAAGCAATACAAGAAATGCAATGCCAAAGAGAGCTTTCTTGTGAGAAAAGATAGATTTTGCTAGTTGCAAAAGTTTTCTCTTCATGATGTTACCTCATTATACACCATATTGCTTAAAGTTAGAAAGAGATTTCCCACCACTTGCCAAAGAATTCAAACTGGAACCCAAAGAGCATCAAGATAATGTTCACAAACGTCCACGCAAACACAAGTACAAGGAACCCCACAAAGAAAGAACGGAACACGGTTTTTATCCGCGCCAAAGCATTGGGTCCTCCAAGAGAGAAGTACGAAGTTGCTCCTGTTATGACGGCCAGCAGGAGAAGCACAAACAGAGATACTCT
>JAUYJZ010000028.1 GCA_030698465.1 bacterium
TATGGTTTCTCCTAGAGTACTCTGCCATTTGCAAGAGTATCGGAAGTGGATAAAATTCAGATTTTCCTTGAAGAATTCTTTTCACGACTCCATGGGAACAATGAAATTTGTTTCCGAGTGTTCGGGCGAGATGCTCTCTACTCCACTTTTTGTCTGTAAGTACATTGTGCTCCAACAGTCGACAGAATTTAGATATGTCGTTTCCTCCTACGCAAATCCAACTTCTTGGGTGTATATCAAGAAGACGGTTGTGTAATTGTAGTAGATTAAACTTACTACTCATATTATCATTATACCACAGTATACTTCTTTACAGAATACATAGAAATGATCTATACTGAAGGAATGCCAAAGACAGTTAAACTCAGATCGGGATTGCGCCTACTTACCATTCCCCAAAGGAATACAAAAACCGTAACGGTGTTGGTGTTGGTGGGAACCGGTTCCAAGTACGAGGAGAAGAGGACAAATGGTGTCTCCCATTTTTTGGAGCACATGTTTTTCAAGGGGACCAAAAAGCGCCCCACCTACCTTGAAATTGCAGGCCCAATTGAAAATGTGGGTGGCATGTTTAACGCCTTCACTTCGCAAGACCTTACCGGATATTTTATAAAGGTTGATGCCACCCACTTGGATTTGGCTTTGGACATGGTGGCAGACATCTACCTGAATTCTCAGCTTCCCTCAAAAGAGATTCAAAAAGAGAAAGGGGTGGTGATAGAAGAAATCAACATGAGAAAAGACACCCCCATGATCCGGGTAAGAGATCTGTGGGAGCAGTTTCTCTATGGAGAACAGCCAGCCGGTTGGGATGTGGCTGGAACCAAAGAAACGGTTTCAGGTCTTTCTCGACATGATGTAGTTTCGTATGTCAAAAGCCAGTATGTGGCACGAAACACGGTAGTGTGTGTGGCGGGCAGCATGAAAGAACAAAAAACGGTTGAGAGAGTTCGTAGGTTGTTTTCCAAGATCTCAACCAAGGATTTTAAGCGAAAGATTCAGGTCAAAGAGTCCCAGCGGTCCCCACGAGTGCTTTTGGAATATCGGGCAACCGACCAGACACATATTGCATTAGGTGCCCGAGGATACAACCTTTCTTCAAAAGACCGGTTTGCGCAGGATATTATCGCTGCAATCCTTGGAGGGGGAATGAGTTCAAGGTTATTCAGTGAGATTAGAGAAAAGCTGGGGCTTGCCTACTATATTTCTAGTTCTTCAGAGTCAAATCCAGACACCGGGTTTTTGGTGACCTTTGCGGGGGTAAAGAATGAGAATGTTGAGAAAGCCTTGCGCGTTATCATGAGAGAGCAAAAGCTACTTGTTTTAAGAAAGGTTGCAGCAAAGGAACTTCGTAATGCAAAGGATCGTTTGAAAGGCCAGACGGCGCTCTCTCTTGAATCCTCAGACTCCAAAGCAGAATTCTATGGGGTACAAGAGATTTTGGAAAACCATTTTTTCACCCCCGAGCAACTCTATGATAGAATAGAAAAAGTGAGGGCTTCGGATATTCAGCGAGTTGCAAAAGCCATGTTTGCACCGCAAAATCTCAATCTCGTAGTGTTAGGACCCTTTCCCGCCAAAGGCGGGTCCGCCCCTGGCGGAAAGACAAAAAATAGATTCCTAAAAATTCTGCGATGAATTCTCAAGAAAAACTTTTGGATATTTCCTGGGGTACCATATTGAAACTTGCGGTGGCGGGTCTTGTTATCTACATTTTGTTTTTAACCAAGGATATTTTGGTATGGGTTTTGTTTGGCTTGATTATCTCTATTTTGTTTGATCCTGCCATTGATTTTTTGCAGCGAAGACGAGTGCCCAGGATATTGGGGGCCATTGGGGTATATTCTGTCGTCTTTGGCATCCTTGCCTTTATCATCTGGAGCATGGCGCCTCTCTTTATTAATGAGATTCAACGCTTCTCTTTGCTGTTCCCGCAATACTTTGAAACCTTGTCTCCTGCGCTGCGTGGACTTGGGATCGCTGCCTTTTCTGATGCCCAGACCTTTTTTGACGCTGTGAGTGGGGGAGTAGAAAAGATTGCAGGGAACATCTTTTCTGCCCTGTTTGTGATATTTGGGGGAATCTTTTCTACAGTATTTGTTCTTTCCATTGCCATCTTTCTTTCCATTGAAGAGAAATCCATTGAGAAAACCATTGGCCTTTTCTTCCCCAAAAAGTACGAGGCCTTTGCCCTGGACTTATGGGAAAAATCCCAGCGCAAGGTTTCCGGCTGGTTTGCCTCCCGTCTCATCACCTCCATTTTTGTGGGTGTGGCAACTTACCTTACCCTGTTTTTGTTCAATGTGCAGTATCCCTTTTCCTTGGGGTTGCTGGCCACCATATTGAACTTTATCCCCATTATTGGGCCATTGATCACGGGTCTCTTAATTGTGAGCATTGTTGCCCTGGACTCAGTCCTCAAAGCCATATTCATTCTTCTCGCCTTTACCTTAATTCAACAGATTGAGGGAAACATCTTGACCCCCCTTTTAACCAAGAGGTTTCTGGGTATTCCTCCCGCCTTGGTATTGATAGCCCTGGCTGTGGGAGGGGAGCTCTGGGGTGTTATGGGAGCCATTTTGGCAATTCCTTTAGCTGGCATACTCTTTGAGTTACTGCGGGACTTTCTTCGCAAACGAAAGGAAGAAAGCACTACCATTGTTTAATCCTTAGTCTCACTAAGTTATCCACACCTTACCGAGAGTAAGTTTCTATGGGCACTCTTTATATCGTTGCAACTCCTATTGGGAATTTGGGGGATATTACTCTCAGAGCACTAGAAACCTTAAAAGAGGTTGATTTTGTTTTGGCAGAGGATACCAGGATTACAAAAAAACTTTTGTCCCATTACAACATACAAACTCTTTTAATGAGCTACCACCAGCACAGCAAAGAAAGCGTAATGGAGAAAGCGTTTTACCTTCTTTCTGAAGGGAAAAACCTTGCTTTGGTCACGGATGCCGGTACTCCCGGGATTTCTGACCCAGGGAACGAACTCGTTGCTTTTCTACTGAACAAGGATCCTGTAATAAAGATTGTTCCCATGCCAGGAGCTTCAGCTTTAACTGCACTCGCAAGCATTGCTGGTATTCCAACGGACAAGTTCTTGTTTTTGGGATATCCGCCTCACAAGAGAGGAAGAAAAAAGTTTTTTGAAGAGATAGCAGAATTAAAACATCCAGTGATTTTCTATGAATCTCCCCACAGGATTATTAAGTCGCTTTTAGAATTAAAGAATATACTAGATACTAAATACCAAATACTAAATACTCATGTAGTGGTGGGAAGAGAACTCACAAAAGCATTTGAAACAGTATATCGGGGAAGCATTGACGAAGTGCTTAAAAAGGTGCAGAAAGACAAGGTACGAGGCGAGTTTGTAGTCCTTGTAGCAAAGCCATGAATAAGTTTTATATCACAAGCTCACTGCCTTATACGAACTCGTATCCCCATATTGGGTTTGCTCTAGAAATTATCCAGACAGATGTTTTGGCGCGCTACCGCCGGCAGAGGGGTGAGGATGTTTTCTTTTTGACCGGAACCGACGAACATGGCATCAAAGTGGCAAGAACGGCACAAGAGACGGGGGCAAGTCCACAAGAGTTTACCGACCAGATTTCGGACAGGTTTCACGAGCTCACCAAGGCATTGAATATCTCTAACAACGATTTTATCCGTACGACAGACCAAAAGCGCCATTGGCCTTCGGTGAGAGAAGTCTGGGGGAGACTAGCCGAAAATGGGGATTTGGAAAAACGAACATATGAGGGCTTATACTGCGCCGGCTGTGAAGCTTTTATTACCGAAAAAGAACTGGTGAACGGGCAATGTCTCATTCACCAAAAAAAGCCAGAAAAAGTACAGGAAGAAAACTGGTTTTTTAAGCTCTCAAAATATGCAGGTCAGCTAAAAGAGAAGATAGAAACAGATGAACTTCGTATTGTTCCTGAAGGGAGGAAGAAGGAAATCCTTACCCTTA
>JAUYJZ010000031.1 GCA_030698465.1 bacterium
GTTGTATTTGATCGAGGAGGATATAAGTATCATGGACAGGTTGCGGCCTTAGCAAAAGGAGCAAGAGAAGGAGGATTAATATTTTGAATTTATGCCAGGAAAACCAAGAAGACAATTTGAAAGAAGGCCAAGGGAAAAATCTGAGTTTGACTCAAAACTCGTGGATTTGTCCCGGGTAACCCGTGTGTCAGCTGGCGGAAGGAGATTTCGATTTCGTGCTGTGGTGGTAGCGGGGGATAAGAAATCCCGGGTTGGAGTAGGAGTTGCAAAAGGGGCCGATGTCGCGCAAGCCGTGGAAAAGGCAACTCGCAAGGCGACAAAATCCTTGGTGACGGTTCCCATAGTCAACGACACCATTCCTCACGAAGTGGAGGCTACTTTTGGAGCTTCCCACATCCTTTTGAAACCCCAACAACAGGGACGAGGTCTGGTTGCGGGAGGAGTGACGCGAATTATCGCAGAGAAGGCGGGAATAAAGAATATCTCCGCAAAAACCATTTCAAGAAGCAGGAATAAGCTGAATAACGCCTTGGCAACGCTTAACGCGTTCAAAAAGCTGCAGGCTGAAATGAAAGAAGGAGAGAAGCCAAAGGTTCTTGAAGAACCCAAGAAAAACGAATCAGACAACGAGAACTCCTAACATGGATATGCACGAATTAAAACCCAAGCACAAGAGGCCCAAAAAGAAGCGCGTGGGCCGGGGCGGCAAACGAGGCACGTATTCGGGGAGAGGAATGAAAGGACAGAAGTCAAGAGCGGGAAATCGCCCGGCTCCCGTTGTCAGGGAACTGCTGAAAAGGTATCCTAAGCGCAAGGGATACCGGGGAGTGAAGAGGCAAAGAAAACCTCAGTCTGTTTCGTTAGCTGAGATTGTAAAGAAGTTTTCTGCCAATGAGATTGTATCCCCGCAGACTTTGTTTGAAAAAGGCTTGATGCAAAAAGAAAAAAGTTCCAAACCAAAAGTGAAGATTGTGGGCTCTCTAGAACTCAAGGAGCCGATTTCGGTAAAAGATTGCATCCTTTCTGCTGGAGCCAGAAAATCCATTGTGAAAAGTGGAGGGAAAATTCTATGAATTGGTTTTATAACATTGTTCGCACATTTCAGATTGCCGATCTCAGAAAAAAAATCCTGTTTGTTCTGGGCGTATTTGTATTATTTCGCCTCATGGCAAATATTCCGATGCCTGGCATTGACACGGAGCGCATTCAACAGTTCTTTGCTAACAATCAGCTATTCGGGCTCCTGAATTTGTTTACAGGTGGGGCTTTAGATAGTTTGTCCATTGTCATGCTGGGGCTGGGCCCGTACATTACCGCAGTTATTATTATGCAGTTGTTAACTATGATTGTGCCTGCTTTAGAGCGAATGTACAAAGAAGAGGGAGAGGCGGGAAGAGCACGTTTTAACCAGTATGGACGCTATCTTACCATACCTTTTGCCTTGCTGCAGGGATATGGTTTTTTGGCTCTATTGACTCAACAGCAGGTTATTGACCGATTGTCTCCGGAAGGCTTGATACTCGCATTGATTACAATTACGGCAGGCACGGTGCTTTTAATGTGGCTAGGAGAGCTGATTACCGAAAAGGGTATTGGAAATGGAGTGTCTCTGCTTATTTTTGCAGGTATCATTACAGGATTTCCAGCTTCTCTGCGCCAGCTCTGGCTTTCTTACGACCCAACTAGGCTCCCTGCATATGTTGCCTTTTTTGTCATGGCTTTAGTGATTATAGCTGGAGTGGTGTATATCACAGAGGCAAGGCGCAACATTCCGGTTTCCTACGCAAAGCGTGTGCGGGGAAACAAGATGTATGGAGGAGCTTCAACCTATCTCCCATTACAAGTGAACCCGGCAGGGGTTATTCCCATTATCTTTGCCTTGTCTTTACTGACTATCCCCGGCATGATAGCCTCCTTTTTAGTAGGATTTGGGGGAGTTGTGGGAGGTATTGCAAACAGTATCCAAAACTTTTTGATAAATCCTTGGGCGTATGGCATCCTGTATTTTTTGCTTGTGGTGATGTTTACTTTTTTCTATACTGCGGTCACCTTTGATCCAAAAAGCATCTCTACCAATCTTCAAAAGATGGGGGGATTCATTCCTGGAGTGCGGCCAGGGAGCTCTACTGCCCAATTTCTCTCTTTTATCTTAAATCGCGTCTTGCTCATCGGAGCCTTGTTTTTGGGAACCATTGCCGTTATGCCCTCCATTGTGCAGGGGGCAACAGGTATTGGATCTTTCCAATTTCTCTTGGGTGGGACCGCCCTCCTCATTGTGGTTTCTGTGGTCTTGGAAACCATGCGCCAGATTCGAGCACAACTTCAGATGCGCGAATACGATACATTTTAATGAACCCATTACAGTTCAAATTTCTTTCTATCTTAGGAAAACCCGGCTCTGGAAAAGGAACTCAGGCAGATCTATTGGAACAGAAATTCCCATTTGAGCATATCAGCACAGGAGAGCTTCTTAGGGTACGAACAAAACAGCATGATTTTATTGCCAAACGACTCCGCGAGATCATGGAAATAGGGGGATTGGTGCCCACTCCCTCTGTATTTCAGCTCTGGATGCCGAGATTGGAACATCTTAGGCGACAGAAGAAATTCCAAGGCGTAGTTTTTGATGGAAGTCCCCGCAAGCTCTATGAAGCTCAGATGTTAGACGAGCTGCTTTTACTCTATCAATGGGATAAAAACTTCAAGATTTTGCATCTTGTTATCTCTGATAAAGAAGCATTGAAAAGATTGCTGATACGCGGTAGGTCTGATGATGACCGAAAAGACACTTTGTATCGTTTGAAAGTATATAAGAAAGAAGTACTTCCTGTGATTTCCTACTATGAAAAGCAAGGCGAAGTGATTGAGATTAACGGTGAGCAATCGAGAGACGACGTGCACAAAGAGATTATGCGCAAGCTCAAGAGCTTCTTGAAATGAGTTTGATAAAGAGTAAGAAGGATATTGCAGAGATGCGGGAAGGGGGCACAATCCTTGCCCGCATTTTAGATAAGGTTGTCTTAAAGACAAAGCCCGGGGTAACAACTAAAGAGTTAGATGCTGTAACTAAAAAACTCATCTTGGAGGCTGGGGCTGAAACTGCATTTCTTGGGTTTCAAGGATTTCCCGGAGTTGTATGTACTGCGGTGAATGAGGAGGGTGTGCATGTCCCACCCTCTAGTAGAAAACTGCAGGATGGGGATATGCTGACCCTGGATATGGGGCTTAAGTGGAAAGGATGGTACCTGGACATGGCCCGAACCATACCCGTGGGGGAGATTAACCAGGAGAAGCGACTTCTGATTGAGGTTACTCGAAAGGCACTGGACATCGGTATAGCTCAGGCAAGAGTAGGAAATCGTTTGGGGGACATTGGCTATGCCATACAGGCGTTTGTAGAGAGTAACGGGTACAATGTGGTGCGAGAACTTTGCGGACATGGCATTGGAAGAGAATTGCACGAGGAACCCAAGGTACTAAACTACGGGAAAGCGCATACTGATAAAGAGCTGAAAGAAGGCATGGTTATTGCAATTGAACCCATGGTAACGGTAGGGGACTGGAAGCTTGTTTTAGCAAAGGATGGTTATAGCTATAACACCAAGGACGGCTCTTTATTCTGTCACTTTGAGAATACGCTTTCTGTTACCAAAAAGGGGCCGGAAGTACTCACGTCATAGGAATCTGGTACAATGGGGAATATGCAAGAACTCCTGACTTTTTTGGTTGCAGCCTCTCCCTTGGTTGAGCTGAGAGGAGCCATTCCCTTGGCTCTTTTAGTATATGAATTGCCCATGTGGCAGGCATTTTTTCTCGCGGTTGCGGGGAACATGCTCCCGGTTTTGCTGTTGCCGTTTTTTGGTGTGCTGGTAGCTTACCTTTCCAAGAACTCTGTTGTGTTGGCACGTTTGTTGGCGTGGGTATTTGAGCGTACTAGAAGAAGGCATGAACACTCCTTTGAGCTGTTCCGAGACTTTGCTCTTGTGCTCTTTGTGGCAATTCCTTTACCCTTCACGGGGGCCTGGACTGCGACCCTCGCCGCATTTGTTTTTGGAATACCATTTCAGAGGGCATTTCCACTTATCTTTTTTGGAGTTATAATAGCTGGAGTTGTGGTAAGTATGATTACCTTGGGATTTTTTCAACTATGAAACCTCTTATTATCGCAAACTGGAAGATGAACCCGCCAACCTCAAGGGATGCTTTTGTATTGGCAAGAGAGGTGGCAAAGGAAGTTGGGGGTTTGAATGCACGGGTGGTGCTGTGCCCGCCGTTTACCTTTATTCCTCAATTACTTCCCGTAAAGAATGTACGAATTGGAGCGCAGAACTGCTCTTGGCAAAACTCGGGCCCTCTTACCGGAGAGGTTTCTCCCGTGCAGCTCCGAAACCTCGGATGTTCCCACGTCATTCTTGGACATTCCGAGCGTAAAAAGGAGTTGGGAGAAACCTTAGGTATGGTTGCAAAAAAGGCAAAGGCCGCAAAAAAGACAGGACTCATTGCGGTTTTGTGTGTTGAAAATACGGCGGAGCTTCGTTCCTTGAAAAAAAAGATGGGAAGTTTTAAAGGCATGGTAATAGTGTTTGAACCCTTTTTTGCCATTAGTACCAAAGGAGGAAAACGTGTTGCCCCAGAAATTATTGCGAAAACGATTAGAGAAATGAAGAAGGTTGCGGGAAATACAACTCCGTTTCTCTATGGAGGGAGCGTAGGAGCCGCAAGTATTGCCACCACCATATCTGAAGGGAATGTGCAGGGAGCTTTGGTGGGAGCAGCTTCCTTGAATGCCAAAGAATTTGTTAAACTTGTCAAAAACGCGGTTTCCAGGTAAGCTGTTTTGATTATGGGCGTCATATCACAAGGAACATTCTACAATCCCACCAAAGGGCAGATGAGCTTGCCCCAAGTGGTGCAGGAACTCATTTCGTATCTCAAGGAAAAGCCTGAGCGCAACTACGAGATTATCGTTGGATGCGATTCCTCGGCCGTGGAGGAACCCACATTTCCTGTGGTTGTTGTTGTCTTGCGCAAAAAAGAAGGGGGAAGATTCTTTTTGACCAAGGTACATTATCCTGCTCCTCGCAAGTTCTACAACCTTCACGACCGGATTTTAGAAGAGGTACTCTTATCCTGCCAACTTGCTCAATGGCTCCGGGAAAACTTTGTTGCAGCTGCAAAAAAAGCAGATCTAAAGGTTCCCTATGAGCTCCAATACATTCATGCTGATGTGGGGGAGAACGGGGCGACCCGCGACATGATAAAAGAAGTTACAGGGCTCATTCGAGGGAATGGATTTATTCCAATGGTAAAGCCGGAATCCTTTGCCGCCTCGGCAGTCGCTGATAGATTTACATAATTATGCCGAGGCGAGCCTCGCCCAATAGCAATTGGGCGGGCCGCTTCCTCGGTGGCGGACCGATTCGCTTGAAAAAAGTTATTCACAATTGACACCGTACTTTGTGCTTCTAGAATGAAGAAAGAGTATGTGCGGGGAGAATTGGTCGCCCCTCGTGCCTCGATACTTCTCAATAGAAGAGAAATGGCAAAAAAGAAAAAGGGAAAGAAGAAGAAGTAATATTTTTTCTTTAACAGAAAGAGAGCTGAAAAGTCTCTCTTTTTGTTTGTCGTGACAATAGAAAGATTTTGTGGCATAATGCAGCACGATGAATCACAAAAAGAAAAAGGTGTTTGTTGCAATATCTGGTGGGGTGGATAGTTCGGTAGCAGCGGCCTTGTTGAAGAAGGCCGGTTTTAATGTTGTTGGAATATACATGAAGTGTTGGACAGAAGGATTGGCTTGTACGACCAAGGAAGATGAACGGTCAGCAAGGTTGGCTGCTCTACATCTTGGAATTCCTTTTTATGTCTGGAACTTTATTGATCAATACAAGCAAAGAGTGGTGGAGTATATGCTCAATGGGTATGAAGCTGGGGTTACTCCCAATCCTGACATTATGTGCAACCGAGAAATTAAGTTTGGGCTATTTTTTAAAAAAGCACTTGAGCTAGGAGCAGACTATGTTGCAACCGGCCACTATGCGAGAGTAAAGAAAAAGAATGCGGGGTACGCATTGCTGAAAGGGAAAGATCCTGAAAAGGATCAGTCATACTTTTTGGCCATGATAAATCCTCAGGCATTAGAAAAGACTTTGTTTCCTATTGGGGAATATACCAAGACCCAAATACGCTCCTATGCCGCAAAGATTGGGCTTCCCAATGCAAAAAGAAAGGATAGCCAAGGCATTTGCTTTGTGGGCAAAGTGGAGATTGGAGATTTTCTGCGACTTCATATTCCGCAAAAGACAGGTGCTATTGTAAATACTGAAGGTGAGGTGCTGGGGGAGCACGACGGAGCATACTATTACACCGTGGGGCAGAGACAAGGATTAAAGCTCGCAGGAGGTCCCTACTATGTTGTTCAGAAGGATACTGCAACCAATACGGTGCAGGTGACAAAGCAGGAGCAGGATATTATGACATCCAAACTCTTGGTTAAGAATGTAAATTGGTTTTCGCCTTTCAGAGAAAAAACCGGCCCCGTTTCAGCAAAGTTTCGCTATCGACAAGAGGATGTTGCAGCAACACTTAAAGAGCTTGCTGACGGTTCAATCCGAGTCATTCTAGAGGTTGCTCAGCGAGCAATAACTCCCGGGCAGTTTGCCGTGTTCTATCAAGGGGAAGAACTTTTAGGAGGTGGAGTTATCTCATCTGAAATGATATAGTTGCCATTATGAGCTCTAACGAAATACGAGAAAAGTATTTAAGCTTTTTTAAGAAAAAGGGGCATAGCATCATTCCCTCTGCTTCTTTGGTTCCAGAAAACGACCCAACCACCCTGTTTGTGGGTTCTGGCATGCAGCCTTTAATCGCCTATTTGCTGGGGCAAAAGCACCCCATGGGATCTCGGCTGGTCAACGCACAAAAGAGTTTCCGCGCAGATGATATTGAAGAGGTGGGGGATAACCGCCATACCACATTTTTTGTGATGCTGGGCAACTGGTCTCTGGGTGATTACTTTAAAGAAGAGCAGCTTTGCTGGTTTTTTTCGTTTTTAACCGAAGAATTAGGATTGAAACCAGAACGACTATATATCACGGTGTTTTCGGGGGATGCGAAGAATGGTATCCCCAAAGACGAAGAATCTATCGCCATCTGGAAACGTTTGTTTGCCGAAAAGGGGATTGAGGCCAAAGAAGGCGAGCGCATCTTTGCATATGGGAACGAGAAAAATTGGTGGAGTAGGGCGGGTGTCCCTTCAAATATGCCCGCAGGCGAGCCGGGAGGCCCGGATTCAGAGGTTTTCTATGACTTTGGCACTGTCCATGACGCAAGGTATGGGGAAAGCTGTCATCCCAATTGCGATTGCGGCAGGTTTTTGGAAATTGGAAACTCCGTATTCATGGAATACCAAAAGCAGGCCGATGGAAGTTTTGCAAAACTCAAGCAGCGCAACGTGGACTTTGGCGGCGGACTGGAACGAATAACAGCTGCTGTAAACGGCAACCCAGATGTGTTTCAAGGAGACCTTTTATACCCTTTGATTGCCAAGGCAGAAGAGCTTTCCGGCAAGCAATATCAAGACATGGTTCCCTCCTTTCGAGTGGTGGCTGATCATGTACGAGGGGCGGCTTTCATGATTGCCGACGGGGTGGTTCCTTCCAATACGGAACGGGGATATATTGTCAGGCGTTTGCTGAGGCGTGCGGTTCGCCATGCTGACGTGGTGGGATTACCAGAAGGCAACCTTGCGTTGCTGACAGACCCTCTCATTGCCTCTTATGAGGGCGCATATCCTGACTTAATATTCCGACGAGAAGAGATTGTGCGTCACATAAAAGAAGAAGAGGAGAAGTTTCGTTCCACTCTCCAAAAAGGATTAAGGGAGTTTGTAAAACTTTCTGCTGGAAACATTTCAGGAAAGGAAGCGTTTGATTTGTACCAGACCTATGGATTCCCCTTAGATGTGACTCTGGAACTTGCAAAGGAAAGGGGAGTGAGCGTTGATATAAAGGTATTTGAGAAAGAATTTGCAAAACACCAAGAGATTTCCCGTACGGCAGCAGCCGGTAGGTTTAAGGGAGGTCTTGCAGACACCTCATATGAAACCACCAAGCTGCACACGGCAAACCATTTATTGTTAGCCTCCTTGCGTCAGGTTCTGGGAGAACACGTGCACCAGAGAGGAAGCAACATTACAGCCGAGCGGATACGCTTGGATTTTTCTCATCTACAGAAAGTAACACCGGAAGAATTGCAGCGGGTGGAGGATTTGGTTAATCTGAAGATTCAGGAGGCCTTGAATATGGTAAAGCGAGAAATGCCAAAAGAAGAAGCCGAAAAGCTTGGCGCTGAAATGGAGTTTGGGATAAAGTATGGAGACCGTGTTTCCATATACTTTGCAGAAAATGAGAAGGGAGATGTGTTTTCAAAAGAGTTTTGTGGAGGACCTCACGTGCAAAATACGACTGAGTTAGGAAAGTTTAAAATTGCAAAAGAAGAGGCAATTTCCTCAGGAGTGCGAAGAATCCGCGCAGTATTGGAATAAACGGAAAATTGTGCGAAGATAGACCCATGGCGAATTGGAAAATTCAAGATATTGCTCCTCCCAAAAAGTTTAAAAAACAAGTGGAGGAGCCCTTAAAAGAACCGGAACCTCAAAAACAGGGTAACCGAAAGAAAACCCAACTGC
>JAUYJZ010000033.1 GCA_030698465.1 bacterium
ACAAATGCGTGGGCAGGTAATTATCAAGGCTTTTTTGAAGGTTCGATTAACGATGTTCGTATCTACAACCGCGCCCTCTCCCAAACAGAAATCACCGCCCTGTATGAATCCTACCGCTAAAGAGGACTACAACGCCGGCAAGAGTATTTATTTTAGGTAAACCATGAAAACCCTGCTTCAATTCCGCTAACATTCACTCCTTGGTTCAGCCGAGTTACCCGCATCTTAGCCGAACTAAACTAATATATCCTTGCCCTGGGTAAGTTATCCACACCTTGCCCAGGGCAAGGAAATAGACAAGGCGTTAGGGTATGCATATCTTGAAGTGGGACGAGTTGTTTCCCTCAAGAAAGGTCGTTGATACATACCAAGCATAAGAAAGGCAAAAATATATGCCAGAAACCAACACACCCGCCATTGCTACAAAAAAGCTAAGCGCTGGAGGCAGGACCTATTTTTTAGACCTGAAAGAAACTCAGAAAGGAGATAAGTATGTGCAGGTAACCGAGTCGCGCCGGGGAAAAGATGGGCAGAATATGCGTAACAGCTTATTTCTTTTTGAGGACCGAGCACGGGAGTTTCAGGAGGCCTTAGAAGAAATGGTGGCTCAGATGTAGGAGTATGGGGCGTTGCGTAACTAAGTTACGCAACGCCTATCCCACCCACACCTTACCCAGGGCAAGTTTAAGAAAACTATATATGAGTTTCCAAAGAAAGTTTGAGCCAGGCAAAATCTACCACGTATTTAATAGGGGCGTTGAAAAACGCAGCATCTTTTTGTCGGATGGCGATCGATGGAGATTCTTACAAGGGCTCTACTTATTTAATGATGAAAGTACCACCGCAAATCTTTTGTACCGTCTTGAGAAAGAGAAAGGGAAAATGCATTTTGGTATTTTGCGCGACTATATGAGAAAAGCAGGAATAAAACAAAAGCCGCTGGTGCGTATTATGGCAGATTGTCTAAAACCAAACCATTTTCATTTGCTTATTGAAGAAATACAGCAAGACGGAATTTCTCGTTTTATGCATAAACTTTGTACTGGATATGCAAAGTTTTTTAATACAAAATATGAGCGCGTCGGAAGTTTGTTTCAAGGTGTATACAAAGCAGTGGAAGTACGACAAGATGCCCAACTGCAGTACTTATTGGCTTATATCAATGTAATCAATCCCGGCCAGGAACTGGAGCCAGAGCTAAAGTCGGCGGCACAAGATCCCCAAGAAATTTTGAGATTTGTAGAAAGCTATCCTTGGAGTACTCACCTCGAGTATTTAGGAAAGCGAGATTCTATTATTGTAGATAAGGGGATTGCGGGCAAACTTTTCCCTACGCCGGCAAAGTACAAAGCATTTGTTGCGGATATTATACAAGGCAAGCAGCCGCTGAGTTTACATAAAGAAGCTTTATTAGAATAATCTGTGGGGAACTTACCCAGGGCAAGGATATGAGGGGGATATTGGAAAAAATGAAGAATGGAATGATGGGAGGGGTAGTGAATGGGGTGCTGGATGCGGTGTTTCCAGCAGTATGTATTGGCTGTGGGGAAGAGGGAAGCTATATATGTATGCGATGCGAAGGGTTTGCCAGTGAAGTTGCCTTGATTTGCCCCTTATGTAGCCAATCGAGTTTAACCGGGGAACGGCACTCAACCTGCGCTTCGCGGTACGGTTTGGAGGGTCTGGCAAGCTGTTGGGAATATGAAGGTATTGTGAAGAGTTTGCTGCATTCTATAAAGTATAACGGCATAACTCATGCGACAGGAGAAACAATAGCCCGCACTTTTGCTGTGATGGTTCAAGATGGCAACCGTTTTAACCCCTTCCTTTTGTTTCTTTCTTCCCCAAATACCTCCATAACATATGTGCCTATGTATCGAAAAAAAGAAAGAATTAGGGGCTTTAACCAGGCAGAAGTATTTGCAAAAAACCTTGCAAAAGTCGCAGAGAAAGAAGTTCTTGGAACTCTAGAAAAGATAAGCGACACAAAACCGCAGGTAGACCTTGCCAAAGAAGAGCGCCTGTACAACGTGAAGGACGCCTTTCTTCTTTTGCATGCCCCGGAGTTGCGAACTATTGAAAAAGTTATTTTGGTAGATGATATCTGGACAACGGGAGCCACCATGAAAGAATGCTGCAAGGTTTTGAAAAGTGCTGGCGTGCAGCAGGTGTGGGGATTTACAGTGGCGAGAACACCGTAAGAAACCAAAACCCCGCCCTTACGGGGCGGGGCATGCTGGCGGTTTCCGCCTAGCGACGAACCTGGCTTGTCACCTATTATTTTTCTAACATTCGCACATACATTTGTCAAGAGTTTGATTCCAGCGGGATGGGCCCACGCCTGGTGGCAAAACCTGGCTTGTCACCCAGATTTCCCGGGTTCGATTCCCGGTGGGTCCATCCCCATGGAATTGAGTACCATTATTAAAAAAGAAAGCAAAGAATACCCAAAGCTGTTGGCCCAGATTGGGGATGCTCCAAAACAGCTGTATTATAAGGGTAATTGGGAAGGAATTTTTTCCGCCGAAGGCGGATCCGCCTCTGGTGGAGAAAAGTGTTTGGCGGTGGTTGGTACACGCAGGATGACAAGCTACGGAAAGCGCATAACCGAGCAGATTGTAGGTGAAGTTGCGGCGGCAGGAGTAACCATTGTTTCTGGGTTTATGTATGGGATTGATGCCACAGCTCATGAGGCAGCGGTGAGGATCGGAGGCAAAACTATTGCGGTGATGCCCTGCGGAATTGATGTTGTGCACCCAGAGTATCAGGCCGACTTATACCAGGAGATTTTAGACACCGGCGGTTTGGTAATTTCAGAGTATGAGGGCACGCACCCTGCGGTACATTGGACATTCCCCCGAAGGAACCGCATTGTTGCAGGGCTATCAAAAGCAACCCTTGTGGTGGAAGCAGGAGAGGGTAGCGGGGCCTTAATAACTGCAAATCTTGCAAGAAAATATGGACGAAAAGTGTTTGCCGTGCCAAATCCTCTGACAAGCGCGGTTTCTCAAGGTGTAACGCAGTTATTAAAAGAAGGAGCAACTGTGGTTGGTGGTGCAGAGGACATTCTGCAGTATTATGGTCTGCGATGCAGGAGGGGGGACAGTCCCTCCTTTAAAGGGAGGAGTGTCCCCCCAAGGCGGGTTGAAGGAGAGTTGGAGCAAAAGATTGTAGAACAGCTTGCAAAACAGCCGCTGCATATAGATGAACTTGCTCGAAAGATTCAAACTACGTCCGCACAACTGGGAGCCGCAATCTCAATACTGCAACTGGAAGGGCATATTACAGAAGAACAGGGCAAACTATATGTTGTTTAAGGTGCAATCTGCTTCAAACTCTGGCATGGAGGTGTTGGGTGTTGATATTGAAGTAAGCGTTTCAAATAGGGGGCTGCCCGGTTTTGAAATTGTAGGGCTGCCAGACAAGGCAGTACAAGAAAGCAAGGAGCGCGTGAGGGCTGCCATCGGAAACTCAAAAATGGAGTTTCCCCAACGAAAGATTACAGTAAATCTTGCCCCAGCCGACATCCCCAAAGAAGGTTCGTTGTATGATTTGCCTATAGCTGTTGGCATTATGGCCTCCGTGTTGCGCTATGAGGTACCTCAAGACAGCTTGTTTTTTGGTGAACTTTCTTTAGATGGAAGATTACGGCACACAAGGGGAGCTGTGTTAATGGCATTGTTTGCAAAGGAGCAGCGCCTAAAGAATGTTTTTGTGCCGGTTGATTCCGCAAACGAAGCCGCCATTATTACTGGAGTGAATGTATATGGTGTAGAAAATCTTGCTGAAATGGCAGGGTTCCTTTTGGGGAAACTGCACTTAAAACCAACAGTGCGTGATGCAGGTAGTGAACAAGAGGAAGAAGACCTTGAGTTTAATATGGCAGAAGTGCTGGGGCAAGAAACCGCAAAGCGGGCCATTGAGATAGCTGCGGCCGGTGGACATAACATATTAATGATAGGAAGCCCTGGCTCGGGGAAAACTATGTTGGCACGAGCGTTGCCCGGTATCTTGCCGCGACTCAACGAAGATGAGTCCCTAGAAGTAACCAAACTCTATTCTGTAGCAGGAAGTATTCCTCCAAGAGGATCGCTTATTACCGTGCGGCCTTTTCGTTCTCCGCATCATACCGTTTCTCAGATTGGCCTTATTGGAGGTGGCCAAAAACCCCAGCCAGGCGAGGTAAGTTTGGCGCATCGGGGTGTTTTGTTTTTAGATGAGTTTAACGAGTTTCCTCGTGCTGTGCTGGAGGGTCTGCGTCAGCCCGTGGAAGACGGCATACTTACCATATCAAGAAGCAGAGAGAGGGTAACGTATCCTTGTCGATTTATGCTGGTGGCAAGCGCCAATCCTTGTCCCTGCGGATATTTAAATCACCCCAAAAAGCCATGCGTGTGCACCCCAAGAGAGATAAGAAACTATAGGAAACGCGCGTCGGGTCCGCTTTTAGACCGCATTGACTTGCATGTTGAGGTGCCAGAAGTGGATGTACAAGAGTTTAAGGGGAATCAAGAATCCTCCCTTGCCACCGAGAGTTCAGCTGCTATTCGAGAGCGAATTAAAAGAGTGCGAAAAACGCAGGAGGCAAGGTTTTTAAAAGAACCCATATATACCAATGCCGAAATGAAAAATGCCCACATTAAACAATATGCCGTGCTTTCAAAAGAAGCAGAGCAGGTTTTAACGCGAGCTGCCCTGCAGTATCAGTTGTCCGCGCGCTCGTATATGAAAATGATAAAGATTGCTCGTACCATAGCGGATTTGGCAGGCGCAGAACAGATTGAACGAGCTCACATGGCAGAAACCCTTCAGTTTCGCCCCAAAGTATATGAACTCAACTAATGGCAATACATAATACCATAGGAAAGGAAGGGGAGGAGACGGCAAGGAAGTACTTGGAGAGTAAGGAGTATAAGATTGTGGAGCAAAACTACAAGACAAAAAGGGCAGAGATTGATATTATTGCAAGACGGAAGAATGAATTGGTGTTTGTAGAAGTGCGCACAAAGCACCATGAGCAATATGGAACACCAGAGGAGACCATTAACTACCAAAAGCGTATGCGATTACAGCGAAACGCAGAAGCGTATGTTCACAAAACGAAGTACCGCGGCCCATACCGCATAGACGCTATTTGTTTGATTATTAATGGCACCGGGCTTCAGCGAATAGACCACTATGAAAGCATCTGTGAATAGCTTAACCGGCTAAGTATATATATAATGAAAGGGACATGGGAAAACTCCTAAGTTTCATTACAAGAGTAAGCATTGTTCTGACTGTCTTTCTGATTCCATTGGCAGTGAGCCCCTGGACCTTTGAGGCTTTTGAGTTTCCAAAGCAGTATCTCTTGATATTCTTGGTTTTCTTGGGGACTTTAGCTTGGTTTGCCAAAATGGTCTTGGTAGAGCGGGAAGTGCATGTGAAAAGGACTCCCCTTGATCTTCCCATTCTCCTTTTTGTTTTCTTTGCCTTACTCTCAAGTGTGTTTTCAGCTGATCTGTGGTCTTCTTTGTTTGGGTACTACGGAAGGTTTTCTGACGGGATCTTTGGTATTTTGGCTTCAGCCCTGTTGTATTTTCTTATTACCAACACAATACAAAGGCCTGCCTCTTTGGTGCGTCCCTTTCTTATTTCAGTAGGTCTCGCAGTGGGGATAGGGTACCTTTCCTTGTTTGGGGTGCTTTCTCATATTTCTGAGCTTTGGCCTTTGGTACAACAGGTTGGGTTTAACCCTGTTTCCGGGAGTTTGGAAGGGTTTGCGGTATTCCTTGCCTTTCTCGTTTCCTTCCTTGCCTTTCTTTCCGTACGCCCTGAGATACGACAGTTGCCTTTTGTTGGGAATCTTTTGCTGCTTGTTTCAGGTTTTGGCATACTCCTTTTAATAGATATGCAAGAGGCGTGGGTGATTCTGCTCTTTGGTCTGCTGCTTGCTTTGCTGGCAGGGCTTTTTCACCGTTCCCTTACAGGGCACCAGATACGCTTGAGGCGTTTATGGCTCCCTTTTGTGCTCTTGCTCTTAACCGTCATCCTGCTGTTTTCTTCAGCTCGTTTGCCTCAGATGGGGCAGCAGTTTCAAAGAGAATCCGTGCTTTCAAAAGAGATATCCTGGGGCATTGCGTCTGACACGGTCAAAGAAAATGGAAAGAATCTGCTTTTAGGTTCGGGACCCGGCACCTTTGCCGTGGATTTTTCTCAGTGGCGTCCAGCAGAGCTTAATATGACTCCTCAGTGGCAGGCCCGCTTTGACCGCGCCGGAAGCCATTTCGCAGAACTCTTGGCAACTCTTGGTATTCTGGGATTCCTTTCCTATCTCGGCCTTCTTTTCTGGTTCTTTCTCGTTTCCCTGTTGTTTTTGAAAGACCGAAAAAACTTTCCCTTTGTTCTTGGGGTTGCAGTCCTCTTTTTGGGTCAGGCGCTGTACTACCAGACTACAGTGCTGCAGGTTGCCTTTTGGCTATTTTTGGCTTTGGCTGCGATTTCCTGGGAGCTTCCGCCAAAGGAATTCCGCTTTTCTCTAAGAGGGTTCCCGGAGTTTAAGGTTGCTGCCCAAGCTCTCCTCTTATTCTTTCTATTTGGTTTTGGAGCAGCCTTGTTTTTTGGAGCTAAGGTTTTTGCAGCTGACATGAACTACTTGGCTTCCCAGAATACGAAGAGCACGAGCTCTGTAATCAAGATTGATGTCGCCTTGGAGGCTTCTCGTCTTAACCCCTGGCAGGCAGAGTATAAGATTTATCTTTCCCGTTTGTACCTTCAAAGGGCCTTGACCGAGTTGAGAAAGTCAGAGGGGGCTCGTAGCCAAGAGCAGATTTCCCAGGATGTGCAGCTTAGCATTGCATATACAAGGGGGGATACCCTGGGGGTAAAAGAGATTGTAGGGGCAACAGAGCTGAGTCCAAAGCGTGTAGCCTCGTGGGAAACCCTGGGAGCCGTATATCGAGACATTACGTTTGCCTCGGGAGCTCTTGACTGGGCCATTCGTTCCTTTGAGGCAGCTCTCTCCCTTGAACCCGCAAACCCGGTGTTGTATACTGAAGTAGGAAAACTGTACGTTACCAAAGAAGAGTTTTTAAAGGCCCGAGAGCGCCTTGAAAAGGCAGTGGAGCTAAAACCAGACTTTGTGCCCCCACGCTTTCAGCTTGCCCTGCTCAGAGAAAAAGAAGGGGATTCAGCAAAAGCTCTTTTGGAATTGAGAGAACTGGTCTTGACCTATCCCCTGGACACAGAAAGTGCTTTCCAACTTGGACGTATGCTGTATAATGCAGGAGAGGTGGAGGAAGCAATCTTGCAGTTCCAGGGAGTGCTCAAACTTGCTCCCAACCACTCAAACGCTTTGTTCGCTCTGGGAGTGGCTTTAGAAAAGCAAGGGAGAGTTGAGGAAGCCGTAGCTCAGTTTGAAAAGGTTTTGCAGCTCAACCCTGGAAATGTCGATGTACAAGAAAGGTTGCAAGGTCTCAGAGAATAGAGTATAAAGGAAGAAGTCATAATTAGCTTATTTTTATAATTAACCATCATATGAACTCAGCCACACTCTTAGATAGGGTCGCAAAGGGGAGCCTGTACGCAGTAGTATTCCTATTGCCTCTATGGTTTCTCCCTATTACCCAGAATATCCTTATCTATCAAAAGCAAGCTCTTTTAATTATTCTTGTGTTTCTGGGGCTGATTGCCTGGCTGGCAAAAGCCGTGAACCAAGGGGAGATTCGCCTTAGGGTGTCCATCTTGTATATTCCAGTTGGACTCCTGCTCTTGGGTATGGGTATCTCTACCTTGTTTTCCAAGTGGGCCGCAGCTTCCTTTTGGGGCTGGCCTTTGAGCTTGACCGACAGTTTTCTGACGTTTTTGGCCTTTGCCCTATTTTCCTTTTTGGTATTTCAGATTCTTGAGGACTCAAAGCATTTGTTCCGTTTGCTTTTAACCTTGCTGGTTTCTTCTGGGATTGCCGTTCTCTATGCCTTGCTTCAATCTTATGAGATGTATCTCTTGCCAGCAGTCTTTTCTAGGGTCCCAACCTTCAACACGCTGGGGAATATGAACACGGTAGCAGTTTTTGCAGCTGCCCTCTTACCCTTAGCCCTTACCCTGGCTTTTGTCTCAAAGCTTCTCTTGCGTTGGGTCTTGTGGGCCTTGGTACTTGTATTCCTTGCAGCTTTGATCTTTTTGAACTTTCAGACCGCCTGGGTTACCCTAACCGCAGGACTTCTCGTACTTTTGGCTTTTGGTATGTGGAATATGCGAAAGCGAGCTGAGTTCGGGTGGGTTTCCTTTCCCATGGCTTTGGTCATTGTTGCCCTGTTCTTTATGGTGTTTCGGGTTGCCGTACCTGGTGCTCCCGGAACCATCCCATTGGAGGTATCCCCGAGCCAGGGGGCCACGTGGGGCATTGCGCAAAGCACATTAAAGCAAAACCCTTTGTTTGGATCTGGCCCTGGGACCTTCCCCTTGCAATATGCTGAGTTCCGCCCGGCCGAACTAAACCAGACCATTTTCTTTGGAACCAGGTTTGGGACGGGAGCTTCAGAAGTGCTCAACTGGCTGGTGACTAAGGGAGCGCTCGGACTTTTGCTCTTGCTTGGCCTATTCGGAACGCTCAAGGTTGTAGGGGCAAGAACCCTATTGCGCTTTGAAGGAGAAAACTTTCTTTGGATGTTAGGATTGGGTAGTTTTGCTTCCTTGGCTGCCTTGATTGTCTCCCAATTCTTCTACCCTGCCTCGTTCATGCCTTGGCTTCTCTTTTGGCTCTTACTTGGTGTCCTTGCCTTTGCGGCAACACGGAAGGTTTTTCAATTCACAGTGACTACCTATCCCTTTCTTGCCTTGGCCTCTTCCTTTGTATTTCTACTTGTTTTAATCTTTGGTTTGGGTCTTTTGTTCATCGGCGGGCAAAAGTATGCGGCCGAGGTCCAATACTTAGAAGGGGCCAGAGCTTCTGCAGCCGGTGATTTGGAAAATGCTATTAGCAAGGTGTTGTCGGCGGCAAACCTAAATCCAAGCGTGGACATATATTGGCGTGACCTTTCCCAGTTGTATCTGGCAAGAGTGAATGCGGTAGCTGCAAATCAGGAGTTGACCCAAGAAGAGAGGGCGCAGCAGACGCAAACAGCCGTTTCCAACGCTGTGGCAGCGGCCAGGGCTGCAACAAGCACTGCCCCGGCAAATGTTGCGAACTGGAACGTACAGGGATTTGTGTATCGCAGCTTGATTGGCATTCAGGGAGCTGAAACCTTAGCAGCCGAAGCCTATCTTAAGGCAGCGGAATTAGAACCTAATTCTCCCTTTCCATGGACAGAGCTTGCTCGGGCATACATTTTGCAGGCCCAGACTTTAAGCTCCCAGGATAAAGGGTCAGAGCAGCGAGCGCTGGCTTTAGACAATGCCTTGGAAAATCTGAACAAGGCCCTGGAACTTAAAGATGACTATGCCCCAGCTCATTTCTTGACTGCCGTGGTTTATGATCAGCAGGGCAAGTCGGACGAAGCTGTAGCAAAGCTTGAGGAAACAAAGCTTATCGCAGATCCCAATGACATTGGGTTGGCTTTCCAGTTGGGAGTATTGTATTGGCAGCGAGAAGAGTTGAGCAAGGCAAAAACGGAGTTAGAGCGGGCAAAATCAATCAACCCAAACTATTCTAACGCAAGATACATCTTGGGCCTGGTGTATGATGCACAGGGGAACAACGAGGCAGCAAAGCTTGAGTTCTCTGAGGTGGAGAGATTGAATCCGGGCAACGAGGAGATAAAGAAGATTTTGGCAAACCTAGAGAACGGACTCCCAGCCTTAGAAGGCATTCAAGTAGCCCAACCCCCCATTCAGGAAACTCCTCCTGAAATCCAGGGGCAGACAAGTCCTGAAGAGAAGCAATAGGATTATTGGCTGTTGAAAACCTGGGGATAAGATACCTTTCTCAAAGAGGGTTGACATTTTTGTCAATATCTTTTACAATGCTCTGTAGCTAAATATTTTGGAAGATATCTTGTCCTTGACCTCTTTCTTTTTATAATCAGTAAGGTTCAGCAAGGCCCTTTTTTGTATGGGAAAGGGACCTTTGTTTTTCATGTCTGTCCCACAACTTTCTTTCAAAAACTTCACGAAGAGTGCGCTTTCTCTTCCCTTGCCCTATTTGATTCAGGTACAGCAAGATAGCTGGAACCATTTTTGGGTGCAGGACTTTAAAGAATTACTCCAAGAGATTTCTCCCATTCGCGACCACACAAAAAAAGAGTTTGAGTTGTGGTTTTTGGATTTCAAAATGGGAAATCCCAACCACTCCTCAGATCTGGAGGCAAAGGAGAACGATGACTCCTTTGAAGCTCCTTTACGGGTAAAGGTCCGTTTGGTGAATCTGAAAACAAAAGAGCAAAAAGAGCAGGAGATTTTCCTTGCCGATTTTCCTTTGATGACCGAACGGGGAACTTTCATTATCAACGGGGTAGAGCGAGTTGCCATTTCGCAACTTATTCGTTCCCCTGGTGCCTTTTTCACTGGCCAGAATATTGGAGTTAACAGAAAGATATTCGGAGCAAAAATTATCCCAAACCGCGGAGCCTGGTTGGAGTTTGAGACCGAGAATTCCGGGTTCATCGGAGTTCGCATTGACCGGAAAAGAAAGGCCCCTGCTACCACGCTGTTGAAAGCATTCGGCTTGGAAACCGAAGAAGCGCTGAAAGAAGCTTTTGCAGATGTAGACACAGGTGAGGTACGTTTTATTGAAGAAACCTTAAAAAAGGACGTCACGAAAGGGCAAGGGGATGCCTTAATAGAAATCTATCGACGTCTGCGTCCTGGTGACTACGTTACCCCAGACACGGCAAAAGAACTCATCTGGAATATGTTCTTTAACTTTGAGAGGTATGACCTCTCGAGGGTTGGAAGATGGAAAACGTTGCAGCGCCTCCCCGAACTCAAAAAGAAACTCCAGAAAGGCAAAAAAGAGGACGAGGTTACCCTAGAGGATCGGGTTATAAAGAAGGAAGATGTGGTGGAAGTGCTCAGGGAAATCATCCGGCTCAACAATACCCCGGGGGCTCAACCTGACCAGATTGACCACCTGGGAAACCGAAGGGTTAGGACCTTTGCTGAGTTTTTGCAGAATCGCCTGCGCGTTGGGTTTATGAGAATGGAGCGCATCGTAAAGGACAGAATGTCCACCTTGGATTCCTCCACCCTGACCGCCTCACAATTAGTGAACCCAAGGCCGGTTATGGCAATTATTAAGGAATTTTTCACTTCATCTCAAATTACCCAGTTCATGGATAATGAGAATCCTCTGGCGGAATTAGAACACAAGAGAAGGGTTTCTGCCACGGGCCCTGGAGGACTAACCCGCGAGAGAGCGGGTTTTGAGGTAAGGGATGTGCAGCCTTCCCACTACGGCAGGATTTGCCCCATTCAGACGCCTGAGGGCCCCAATATTGGTCTTGTGGGGCATATGGCATGCTATGCACGAATTAACTCATACGGGTTTCTGGAAACTCCGTACTTTGTAGTAGAAAAGGGAAAGGTGACAAAAGATGTGAAATACCTCAATGCCTTTGAGGAAGAGCAGGAGGTCATAGCGCATGCTGGGATTCCCGTAGACGGAAACGGGAAGATTTTGCCAGAGAAAGTAGAGGCCAGGGTAAAGGGGGAGCCTGGCATTGCACCGAGAGAAACCATTACCCATTTTGATGTCTCTCCCACGCAATCCATTTCTGTGGCAACGTCCTTGATTCCTTTTTTGAGAAATGATGATGCCAACCGCGCTTTAATGGGTTCTAACATGCAGCGCCAGGCGGTTCCTCTACTCTTGCCCCAAAGCCCTTTGGTGGGAACGGGCCTGGAAGAAAAGGTGGCAAAGGATTCGGGTCTTGCGGTGGTAGCACAGGAAGACGGAGAAGTCACTGCAGTTGACGCAAAGCATATTACAATAAAGCCAAAGAACGGAAAGCCGCAAACTCATACCTTAAAAAAGTTTGTCCGGACCAACCAATATACTTCTTTTCACCAGCGCCCCATTGTGGACTTAGGTCAAAAAGTGAAAAAGGGCCAAATTGTAGCTGACGGGGGGGCTATTGACCAAGGGAGATTAGCCTTGGGCACCAACCTCCTGGTAGCTTTCGTACCTTGGAGAGGAGGGAACTATGAGGACGCCATTATCATCTCAGAGCGCTTGGTCAAAGACGACCGGTTCACCTCCATACACATTGAAGATTTTTCAGCTGACATCAGAGAAACCAAGCTGGGACCTGAAGTTACCACCTCAGATATCCCTAACGTGGGAGAGGAAAAGCTCAAGGATCTAGATGAAGAAGGAGTGGTGAGAATCGGGGCTGAAGTTGGGCCAAACGATATTCTGGTGGGCAAGATTTCTCCCAAAGGGGAGGCTGACCTTACCGCAGAAGAGAGATTGCTAAGAGCCATTTTCGGGGAAAAGGCCAGAGATGTGAAAGACAGTTCTCTCTTAATGCCTCACGGAAAGCGTGGAAGGGTTGTGTCGGTTAAGGTGTTTGAAAGGGCTCAGGGCCACAAGCTGGACCCAGGAGTTATAAAGCGCATCCATGTTGAGGTAGCAGAGCTTAGAAAGGTGCAACCGGGAGACAAGCTGGCTGGAAGGCACGGAAACAAGGGAGTCATTTCCTTTGTTCTGCCAGAGGAAGATATGCCTTTCATGGAAGACGGAACTCCTGTGGACATTGTTTTGAATCCCTTGGGAGTGGCTTCCAGAATGAACATTGGCCAGATTTTAGAAACCCATCTTGGATGGGCAGCAAAAGCTGCAGGATATCATGCCATAACCCCGGGTCTAGCAGGAGCTACGGAAGAGGATATTAAAGCTGAATTAAAAGCAGCAGGGCTCCCAGAAGACGGGAAGGTAAAGCTTTTTGATGGACGGGACGGGAAACCGTTTCCCCAGAAAATCACCGTGGGGCAAATCTACATGATGAAGCTGATTCACATGGTGGAAGACAAGATTCACATGCGCTCCATTGGCCCTTACTCTTTGATTACACAGCAACCCTTGGGAGGAAAAGCCCAGTTCGGGGGACAACGCTTCGGGGAGATGGAGGTATGGGCCTTAGAAGGATATGGAGCCTCCCACACCTTGCAAGAGATGCTCACCATCAAATCAGACGACGTTCCGGGAAGAGCTGCAACATATGAAGCCATCTTACGGGGAAGCCCGATTCAAACCCCTAACCTTCCGGCCTCCTTTTCTTTGTTGCTAGCTGAATTGCGTTCCTTGGGTTTGAACATTGAGGTAAAAGAAACTCCACAAAAGCGAAGAGAAGAGTCAAAAGACGAATCATGAGGGTAACTGATTTAGAGTCCATTCGAATAAAGCTCGCCTCCCCCGATAACATCCTTTCTTGGTCAAAGGGCGAGGTTACGAAACCAGAAACCATTAACTACCGCACGCAGCGGGCTGAAAAGGATGGGCTGTTTGATGAGCGCATCTTTGGTCCGGAAAAGGACTATGAGTGCTATTGCGGCAAGTATCGAAAGATTAGATATAAGGGAGTGGTGTGCGACCGGTGTGGAGTGGAGGTAACCAAGTCCTCTGTTCGCCGCGAGCGCATGGGTCACATTAAGCTTGCCACGCCTTGTTCCCATATTTGGTTTTTGAGAGGTGTGCCTTCTCGTATGGGCCTGGTTCTGGATATTCCCGCCCAAAGTTTGGAGCGTGTCATCTACTTTGCTTCCTATATCATTACCGAGGTCAGGGAAGAGGCCAAGCAAAAAGCAGCAGAAGAGATTGACGAAGAGTTCAAAAGAAAGTCCAAGGGGGCGGCCGAAAAAGAAAAACAAGAGTTAAAGGCTGCCCGGGACAAGGCAAAGGAAGAGCTTCGAGGACTTGGGATTCGAAAGATTCTTTCTGAGGCGGAATATCAGAATCTTTCTTTAAAGTATGCCCAGGCCTTTGAGGCGGGAACCGGAGCTGAAGCCTTGAGGAAAATCTTTGAGGAGGTGGATTTAAAAAAACTCATTTCGCAGGTAAAAAAGGATTTGGAAAAGGCAAGACCAATTGCAAGGCGAAAACTCCTCATCCGACTCAGACTTTTGCAAGGCATGCTGGATTCGAATATTCGTCCTGAATGGATGTTTTTAACGCATCTGCCGGTTCTTCCTCCAGACTTGCGTCCCATGGTCCAGCTGGATGGGGGAAGATATGCCTCCTCTGATTTAAACGACCTCTACCGCAGGGTTATTAACCGCAATAATCGCTTAAAATACCTTTTGGATCTTGGGGCTCCAGATGTCATTGTACGAAACGAAAAACGAATGTTGCAGGAAGCCGTAGATGCCTTGATTGATAACTCCATGAGAAAAGGACAGATGACTCAGGCTACCACCGGAGGCAGGCGCCTGTTAAAGTCTTTGGCTGACATGCTCAAGGGAAAGCAGGGAAGGTTTCGCCAGAACCTTTTAGGGAAACGAGTGGACTATTCAGGGAGGTCAGTCATTGTTGTTGGCCCCACCATGAAGTTGAACAGTGTGGGCCTGCCAAAACGCATGGCTTTGGAGCTTTTCAAGCCCTTTGTGATTCAAAAGATTTTAGAGCAGGAACTTGCCTTTAATGTTCGGGGGGCAAACCGTTTGATTGAGCAAGAGGGAGATGATGTGTGGGCCATTTTAGAAGAGGTGGTGCAAAAGAAGCTTGTGCTTTTGAATCGCGCCCCCACGCTTCATCGCTTGGGAGTTCAGGCTTTCTATCCGCAACTCGTGGAAGGAGAGGCAATTCGTTTGCATCCCTTAGTATGTCCTGCTTTTAACGCCGACTTTGACGGAGATCAGATGGCGGTTCACGTACCTTTGTCTGAGG
>JAUYJZ010000034.1 GCA_030698465.1 bacterium
CGAGCTAGACGCCATTGGACGCCAACGCGGATTCGGGTTTGGTGGAGGACATGATGAGAGAGAACAAACCCTTAACCAAATTTTGGTGGAAATGGATGGCTTTGAACGGGATGCCACCACCATTATAATTGCTGCAACCAACAGGCCGGATGTGCTAGACCCAGCTTTGTTACGTCCCGGAAGATTTGACCGAAGAATCATGCTGGACCTGCCGGACGTGAACGACCGGGAAGCAATCTTAAAGATTCACGGCAGAGGAAAGCCCCTGGCCCAAGACACGAAACTCAGAGAAATTGCAGAGCGCACGCCGGGGTTTGCCGGAGCTGACCTGGAAATCTTAATGAATGAAGCTGCCATCTTTGCGGCCCGGAGAAACAAGTTGCAGATAGGGCAGGAGGAATTGCTGGAGTCCATAGACAAGGTGCTTTTGGGACCGGAACGAAAGAGCCATGTCTTGTCTAAAAAAGAAAAGGAGATTACCGCATACCACGAAGCGGGCCATGCCCTGGTTGCCTCCACGGTCCCTCACGGGGACCCGGTGAGAAAGGTATCCATTATTTCCCGCGGAAGGGCAGGAGGATATACCTTAAAACTCCCTTCAGAAGAACGGCACCTAAAAACAAAAACTGAGTTTCTCTCAGACCTTGCGGTGCTGCTCGGCGGATATGCAGCAGAACGATTAAAATTCAAAGATGTTACCACAGGACCCTCCAACGATTTGGAAAAGGCGGCTGAAATCGCACGCTCTTTGGTAAAAGAGTTTGGCATGTCAGAAAAACTTGGGCCCGTCACCTTTGGGGATCGCGAGGAAGGAATGTTTATGGGAAGAAGGGCGCCCGAGTCCCAAAACTATTCTGAAAAAGTGGCAGAAATCATAGACAAGGAAGTATCAAAACTCTTGGAGAACGCCAGAAAGACGGCAGAGAAAATCCTGAAGAGAAAGAAAGCAACCCTTGAAAAGATAGCAAAAATTCTGATAGAAAAAGAAACAATAGAGCGGGAGGAGTTTGAGAGGCTGGTAGGCAGAAAACAAAAAAACAAAACTTAACTCGGTTAAGTTTTGCACAGGAGGGGTCGGGAGGATTGGGTATCCTCCCGTGTCGGAAATTCTTCAAAACCGAGGGTTTTGAAGAAGCGAAGACGAACATTTTAATGGAGTCGAGCGACGGGCACGTAGCTCAATGGTTAGAGCACGAAGCTTATACCTTCGCGGTTCCTGGTTCGAGCCCAGGCGTGCCCACATTGTGGATAAAGTTCCTTCACAATATGTACCACCGATGATAACATAGATATATGAGATCATTGTGGTACGAACTAAAACCAAGAGCCATTAGGCTTCGGAGGCACGGACTTTCTATAAGAGATGTTGAGCAGAAACTAAAAATTCCACGTTCCACGTTGAGTGGGTGGTTCAGAGATATAAAACTTTCAAGCAAACAAAGAAAAAAACTATATGGCAACTGGAAAAACGCTCTCCTAGAAGCGCGTAAAAAAGCTGCTGAGTGGCATCGTACACAGAAGATAAAAAGATTATATGAAGCAGAAAATAGTGCAAAAATAACGCTTGCACAAATCAACCTTAAAGATAAGCATATTCTGGAGATTGCTCTTGCGCTTCTGTATCTTGGAGAAGGGTCGAAGAAAAACGATGAAACTGCGCTTGGAAGCTCTGATCCTCTTATACTAAAGTTTTTCTTAACCGCTCTACAGAATATCTATAATATTCCTGTCACCAAAATAAGATGCGAATTGGGGCTACGTGCGGACCAAAACCCAGACAAGTTAAAACGGTTTTGGTCCAAAGAGTTACATCTCCCCTTAAGCTGCTTCCGGCAGGTTAATATTGATAAAAGAACGGAAGGATCTAAAACGTACTCATATTATAAGGGTGTATGTCATATACGTTGTGGAAGTGTAGCAATTCAAAGGAAATTAGTATTTTTAAGTCGCACGTTCTGTAAAGAAATCACAGAAAGAACTTGGACGCGTAGCTCAGCTGGTTAGAGCGTTTCGTTGACATCGAAAAGGTCCCCCGTTCGAGTCGGGGCGCGTCCACTATATGAACTTGAATATTCTCTATGAAGATGCTAACCTATTGGTTGTAGACAAGGTGGCTGGCATTGATATTGAGGGGATACAGAAGCTCTTGCCAGAAGGATTTTCTCCGGCTCACCGTCTAGACAAAGATACTTCCGGGGCCCTCTTGATAGCAAAAGACCCAAAAACCCTTGAGTTCCTCCAAAACCAGTTCCAAGAAAGAACGATAGAGAAAAAGTATGTATGCCTGGTTGAGGGAGGGGTGAAGGAAGGGGGAAAGATTGAGGCTCTCTTGGGACGCTCAAGGCAAGACCGCAGAAAACAAAAGGTGTTTCTGCCGGGAGAACCCGGAGCTGAAGGCCGCTCCTTTGGAGCGAGCCTCGCCCACCAAAAGTGGGCGGGAAAAAGAGAGGCAAGCACCGAGTACCGAGTACTAAAACGCTACCAGGGCTACTCCTTCTTGGAGGCAAGCCCCAAAACCGGAAGGAAACACCAGATCAGGGTTCACATGAGCTATCTCGGGCACCCCATTGCTGGAGACAAGCTATACGGATTTAAAGACCAGAGAATGCCTGAGGGATTAAAAAGACAATTCCTTCACGCAGCTTCCCTTATCTTTACCCTGCCTGGGGGAGAACAAAAAACAGTTGAATCCCCCCTACCAGAAGATCTCAAATCAGTATTAGCAAACTTGAAAACACTATGACCACAAAACTGGAAACGGTGGCGAATATGACGTTAAAACAAGGCGTACCTGATGTTCGGGCCGGAGACGTGGTTCGCGTACACCAAAAAATCAAGGAAGGAGAAAAGGAGAGAATTCAGGTCTTTGAGGGGGTAGTTTTGGCAAGAAAGCATGGGAAAGGCATTAATGCCACCATCACTGTTCGAAGGGTGACCCAAAACGTAGGAGTGGAACGAATCTTCCCCTTACACTCCCCTTTACTAGAAAAGATTGAGATTGTCCGAAGATCCAAGGTCAGAAGAGCAAAACTCTACTACTTAAGAGAGGCTAAAGGGAGAAAGGCGCGTCTCAAGGCAAAAGAGTTTAACCTTGAGGTTCCAGTAGAGGAGCCACAACCACAAGAACAACCAGCAGAGGAGGAACCCGGAAAAGAATCTGCCGAAGAATCGACAGAAGCAGTTCCCGTTGAAGAGAGGTAATGCGCGGGTGGCGAAACTGGTAAACGCGCCATCTTGAGGGGGTGGTGGGCATTGCCCTTGGAGGTTCAAGTCCTCTCCCGCGCACCACAGGGGCAGCTAGCTCAACGGTAGAGCATCGCGTTTACATCGCGGGGGTTACAGGTTCGAATCCTGTGCTGCCCACCAAAACTATGGGGAAAAACGATCAAATCTTCTACGTCGGCTTGAAAGCTTTTATTGCTGATAAAGAAAAGCTTCTCATCGTCCAAGACCAAGAAAGCGAGCAATGGGAATTGCCGGGTGGAAAAATTCAGACTGGAGAAAATACATCGTATGCACTTCAACGTGAATTAAAAGAAGAGATTGGAGAAATTGCACAAGTTAAACCTGGGCCCGTCTTCTATGTATGGACAAGACAACCATACCCAGAGCAGAATTTCTATCTTTTCTTAGTAGGATTCCAATGTACATGGAATGGTGGAGAAATCTCACTAAGCCCAGAACACAAAAACTTTCGCTGGATTACCAAAGAAGAAGTTGACGGAATAGATTTTGAGAATACCTACAAAGATGCTATAAAGCAGTATTTCCAGACCATTGAAAAGTAGCCACGCCGCGGTAGCTCAGTGGAAGAGCAGTGGCCTAAGATTCTTTGGGCCATCCAATGGTAACGTTGGATTAAAAATTGGGTGAATTCGGGGAAACCAAGACATATATCTTACAACCCCGAGCCAAGCCAAGAAGGGTATTAGTTTCTTGGAAGGTGTAGAGACTAGCGAGTGAGTCCCAACAATAACCTCGCAAAAAGCGCCCAACCCCCAACAAAGTTGGGGTGATGAGATAGTCCAAGTGGCTCTGGAAGAGCCTCGTGTCGGGTGTTCGATTCACCCCCGCGGCACAAATTTCCCCCGACCCCCGATTTAGAACACCTTCGGTTTTCTAGCCTGCTGGCAATTTTTCCACCACGGGGAAAATTTCAAAAGTTGCAAAACAACTTTTGCGGGTGTAGCACAGTGGTAGTGCAGTTGGTTGCCAATCAACGTACACGGGTTCGATCCCCGTCACCCGCTCAGTAAGCGGTTTTCTAATATCCCAAATAAAAACTTAATCGAACTAAGGTGTGAATAACTTAGTGAGACTAAGTTTGAGTTCTCTTTGGCGTATAAGACGAAGGGCGAGTTCGTATGCCCCAACAAAAACTCCCACAAAGAATAGATCTCCCAATAAGGTGTATTTCAAGAAGGGAAGGGCCATGGTGTAAGAAAGCATGAGGCCTTCTATGGTATGGGAATACCAGGGAGAAAAGGCCCATACCGCAAAGTTGGTGGTGAGATAGAAAAGAAAAGACCCAGCTAAGGTTGCCAGGGTTATAGTCCCAATGTTCTTTTTGTCTTTAATCAACAAACCAAATATCCCATAGAACAGAAAACTTCCATATACCACAAACATTAACTTTGTATCATAGAATCCAATGGCAAGGTCGGCCAAAAACATCACAGCCAGGGGAAGCGCTAGGGCCCATTTGGTTTTCCTCGCAAAATACATACCCGCAAACAAGGCTAATGCCCCTACCGGGGTAAAGTTCGGGGCATGAGGAATCAACCTCCCTGCCAAGGCAAGTAGCATTGCGACTAAAAAAAATCCAAAAAAGAGGTATCGCTTCATCGGTATCTTGGTTTCTTTTCTTTGGTTTTTGCCTTTGCTGTTTCTAAACGAGCTAAGGCATAGAGATAAGAAGAGAGGCGGTTGAGGTAGGTTAAGAGTTCTTGAGGAAGTTTGTGTTTTTTGTTCAGTCGTACCAGAGATCTCTCTGCTCTTCTTGATACTGATCTTGCAAGGTCCAACCATGAGGCCTCTTCGTTTTCTCCAGAGATTATGAATCCACGATCCGGTTTGACCTTTTTCTCCATTCCCTTAATCTCCTGTTCCATCGCCCTGACCTTGGCTTTGGTTATCTGGGGAGAATGAAACTTTTTGGACATCAACCAGGCAACCCTAGCCTGGATGATAAAAAGGCTTTCTTGCACCAAAAAGAGCTTTTGGCTCAAATCCCTTTTTGCCGTGGAGCGAATAACCCCCAGTAGTGAATTCAGCTCATCTAAATCCCCCAGTGTTTCTATAATGGGGGAATCTTTGGGGTATTTTTTCTTCCCGATGAAAGACGCCCCTTTGTCCCCTTTCCCCGTGTAAAACAACGACATCATGTGGTTTCAGAGAAAATTTTGGCCATAGCTTTAAGAACACCTGCTAAATCCGCATACCTTGCAAGAAATGCATCCTTCCTGCATCAATAGCTGCGCTCCGCAGTCCGGGCACCCTGGCATGAACCCGAAGTCCGCCATCTCCATCTTGCGCTCTTTTGCTCCTCCAAAAGGCAGCACCTCCTGCTTTTCAGGGCGAGTGAGGACCTCCTGAACCTCTCCTACAGCCGTCACGTGCTGTTCTAAAATCTTGCCTAGGGCATCAGGCAGGGAGAGTACGGTTCCCTTGTCGGTAAACACAGGCATGGGGCCTCGGATACCTTTTAAGTGGTCGATAATCTCATCAGCCGCAACCCCAGCCCTCAAGGAAACAGAAATGAGCTTGCAGATTGCTTCTGATTGTTCTTGAAAGAACCCTCCAGATTTCCCGATAGTGGCAAAGACCTCAAATGGTTTACCCCTTTCATCGTTGTTTACAGTGACATAGAGATTGCCATACCCGGTCTTAATGCGATAGGTGTTCCCGGACATAACCTCGGGGCGTGGCCTGGGCTTTCCGGCTTCCGCAGTAAGGGCAAGGGCTTTGGCTTTTCCCGGTGCCTCGGTTGGAGCAATGATGTTGTCAGCTGATCCCACATTGAGAATCTGGATAACCCGGCTCCCATCCCGATACACCGTGCAGGACTTGCATCCCAGCTTCCATGCCTGGACAAAGGTGTCTGCAATCTCTTCTTTTGTTGCCGCATTGGGAAAGTTCACAGTTTTGGAAATAGAGTTGTCCACGTTCGCCTGGAACGAAGCCTGCATTTTCATATGATCCAAACCTGGAATATCCATTGCTACCACAAAGGTATCTCGCAAGGGTTTTGGCAGATACTCTAGGTGCTGAATAGTCCCTTTGTCTATGACTTCTTTTAAGATTTTCTCTTGTTCCTTTGGAGAAAACTTGTATTTATCCAGGGCCTTCTTAAAGTACTGGTTAAAATAGTGGTACTGCTGGCCGTCCTTGTCTTGCTTGATGTAGGCTAAAGCGAAGTTGGGTTCAATGCCAGAGGAAGTGTCAAACATCATGGAAATGGATCCGGTGGGAGCTACTGTGGTGAGAGCCGCATTTCGCATCTTTTTCCCCATGCCCCACTCTTGCGCTTTTGCGTGCTGGGCTTTCTTTTTACCAAAGATGGACTTTGCATAATTGGGGAAGGCGCCTTTCTCCTTTGCCAACTCTTGAGACATCAAGTAGGCCTCTTTGTTGACAAATCCCATGACTTTTTCTGCTGCCGCAAACCCTTGTTTTGAGTGATACTTTATACCCATCTGGTAGAGCATGTCTGCAAAACCCATGATGCCCAAACCAATCCTACGATTCTTTTGGGCAAGCTCGGTCACCTCTTTTACCGGGAAATCAAACTTATCAATGACATTATCCATTAAGCGCACGACGGTTCTCGTCGCGAATCTCAGGCGCTTGTAGTCAACCTTCTTTTGCTTCACAAATGCAGCTAGGTTCAGGGACCCCAGATTGCAGTTGTCATAGGCGTGAAGAAATTGTTCACCACAATTTGATACAACAATACCATTGGCAATAAAGGAATGAGTGAGTGACTCCGTGAGGTCATACACCTTTTTTCTTCCCACATATGCTATTTCTTTTACTCTATCCTCAAAGCGTTCTCCGTAGTATCCCTTCTCCTTAAGGGTTTCTATTTTTCTTGTGTAGTGGTTTCCAAGAAACCCAATTTTCTCAAGAAATGTCCCTACATTTGTTCTTGTAATCTGCAATTCAAAGCAAATACCATC
>JAUYJZ010000044.1 GCA_030698465.1 bacterium
GCCGCTGCCTTTACATGCCGTATCAAGGTAGTCACATACCCCCATTCGTTGTCATACCAAGAAAGTACTTTTACCAAATCTCCATCTACAACTTTTGTAAAATTCAAATCTACGATAGCGCCGTAGGGTTCTTTGAGAATATCTGAGGAAACAATAGGGTCATTGGTCACTTTGAAAATGCCTTTCCATCTTGGAGTTGCGGCACCCTTGGTCAGAATATCATTTATCTCTTTTACACTGGTCTTTCTCTTTGAAAGAAAGGTAATGTCTGCAATGCTTCCTGCAACCACGGGAATCCTTAATGCAATGCCGTCAAACCTCCCCTTAAGCTCTGGAATTGCCCTGGTTATCGCAATGGCAGCTCCCGTGGTGGAAGGGATGATATTTTGAGCAGCTGCCCTTCCCCTTCTCACATCCTTTCCCCTGCTCGGGCCGTCTACCAAGCTCTGGGTCGCAGTATACCCGTGCGCGGTGTTAAGCACAGCTTTCAAGATACCGGGGTTCTCAGACAATACCTGAATGACTGGAGAGGCAGCATTGGTAGTACAAGAACCGTTTGAGGTGATGAGAAAAGAAGCCATATCCTTCTCGTTTACACCAGAAAGCACGGTTTTTCCGTCTTTTCCGTCCTCATCTTTTGCGGGAGCGGTAATCACCACACGCTTTGCTCCGGCTTTCAGATGCACCTTTGCCTTTTCATAGGAATCAAAAACACCTGTTGCCTCAATAACAATATCCACACCAAGCTTTTTCCATGGAAGCTTTGCGGGATCTCTTTCCTGAAAGGTTTTTACACTCTGTAATCCCTTCTCAAACCTTCCATACACCGTGTCGTACTGCAAAAGATATGAGAGGCTTTCCATGTCTCCCAGGTCATTGATAGCAACAATCTGAAAATCGCTCACTTCTTGAGCCTGCCGAAAAAAGAGCCGTCCTATTCTTCCAAAACCATTAATGGCAATCTTTGTCATGGTTAACTCGAAATAACTTGTGAAATTACTTCAATGAGGTCGGTGGCAATAAGTGAATCCTTTTTGGTCTTCGCTGCCAACTCACCTGCCATTCCATTGATATAGGCGGCCACCCCTGCTGCTCGCAAGGGTTCAATGCCTTTGGCAAGCAAGGCGCCAGTAATGCCAGCTAATGTGTCTCCGGTTCCTCCAATGCTTAGGTACGGGGATCCAGTTTCATTCAAAAGAGTTTCTTTGCCGTTAGAAATGATGTCGGTCTTCACCTTCAATAAAATGGTGGTCCCGAGACGCAAAGCCTCTTCCTCTACCACCTTGGCTCTCTCCTCTTCTGGAAGTGATCTTACCTCTCTGCCCGTTACTAGCTGAAACTCAAAAGTGTTTGGGGTAATCACAAAGGGTTTTCCGGCTAAAACCGAAGGGTCCTTTGCCACTGCATGCAAAGCGTCCGCATCAATGGCAACCGGCAGCTGAACCTGGCGCAAAAACTCCAGTACCGTATCTAAGGTTTCCTCGGTTCTGCCCAGCCCCCCGCCAATGACTAAGGCTGCCCTGCCATGGGCAACATCCTTTGCCGACTCTGCCTGAGAAAGCAGGGTTGCCAAATGCTCTTTTAACAAATGGGTATTATCTAAAGGAAGCGCTGCTAGCACAGGGGTAAAAGAAGCAATAATATCAGCTGCCCTTTTAGGAGCAATGATGCGAACCATGTCCGCCCCTGCTCGAAATCCTGCCAATCCGGCCAGGGCAGGGGCACCAGAATAGAACTCCCCTCCCCCAATGACAAGCAAAAGTCCGTAGTCATACTTCTTGACCTCTTTTGGCCTCACAGGATAGGCCTGCCGCATCATGTCTTTTGTTACTTTTTGCATACTAGAGTTCTCCTTTGAGAAACTGTTGTAATTCTTTGCCAAACACCGGGTCTTTTAAAGAATAGTGGAGATGAGTCTTTAACCATTCCTCCTTGGTTCCCACCTCCCACCAATTCCCCTCTACTTCATACCCATACACGATTTTCCCATCTTTGACCATATCTCCCAAGGCTTCAGAGAGCACCACCTCTCCTTTCTTGTTGGGTTTTGCCTTTTTTAGATAATCAAATACCTCCGGGGTTATAATACGCCTCCCCACAATGGCAAGATCAGAGGGAGCTTCTCCCTGAGGTTTTTCCACAATCTTTTTCACCTTATACAGGCGTTGCGCAATCTTTTCTGCCGCAATCACGCCGTAAGAGGATAAACGTTCTTTGGGGAGTCGAGCCAGGGCAGTCACAGGTTTTTGAGATGTTTTAAACACTTGGGCTAGCTGAAGACATGCAGGAATTTTTGCCTCTATAATATCATCTGGATACAAAACATAGCAGGGGTTCTGGCCCACAAGCTTTCTTGCCTGTAAAACCGCATGGCCGTCTCCCAGGGGTTTTGCCACAGGCACAAAAGAAAAAGAAAAGTCTTGCAACATCTTTTGCAACTCCTCCATTTCTTCCAATAGGGTGGTCTGATTCCGCTCAGCCAGGACTCTTTCTAGCTGAGGAGAACGTTTCAGATACTCTGCTATCTGTATCCTATTGTTGCTTGTCACGAAGATGACATCAAGAACCCCCGAGGCCTTCAATTCTTGTAAAGCATAATACACCATGGGATGTATCCCCACGGGCAAAAGCTCTTTTGGAATTGCTTTGGACAAGGGCAAAAAGCGCGTTGCCAAACCCGCAATAGGAACTACTGCTTTCGTTATCTCGTTCATTTACGCTTCAGAACCCTTCTTGCTCTTCCCTCCTGGTATTGCGCAGAAAAGCCGGAATATCCCACTGGCGTTCACGCTTTTCCAAATCCTTCAATTCCTGGTCCTGCGCCTTTTTCACCTCAACGGCACTCCTTCTTTGGCGCTCTGGGTCCTTTTTCTGCTCTTTTGGGGCAGGGGGTGGGATTTTTTTTACCACTGGTTTCTTTGTAGTCTTTTTTTGAGGCTCATCTGTTTGCACGGGTGGACGCAAGCGAACCATGGGTTTCTTTGAGGCCGTCTTTTTCCTTGCTAATTTCACGGGACTCGGTTTTTCATCTCTCCCTCTTTCTTTTTCCTTGCATCCCATGGCAAACAAGGCAATGCGAAGTTTGTTTCGGAACTTTTGCTGAAAGGAAATGCCAAAAATGATGCGAGCCTTGGTATTAAAAGAAGAGATACTCTTTGAAATATCGGCCACCTCCTGCATTTTCATTGCTTTGTCCCCGGTCAGGTTAAACATCATGCGGTCAGCTCCTGCAATGCCGTAGTCATACAAAGGATTGTTCAGTACTTCTTTTAAAAGAAGCTGGGTTTTTGTATCTCCCTGCATGGCAACGGAGTTCAAGTAGGCTAGACGCCCTCTCCCTTCCAACAAGGTCTTCACATCTGCAAAGTCAATATTGATGAGACCTGGCAAGGATAGGGTATCAATGAACCCTTCTAGGGTTTCTGCCAGGCGCTTGTTCACCGCAGAGAAAGCTGCCTTTAAGGGAGTTTTGGCATCAATAACCTTAAAAATGTTCTCATTGGGGATGATAACATAGGCGTTGAGCAAAGGGATAATCTTCTCTAGGGCAGTATCGGCAAGTTCCCTCCTTTTTTGCCCTTCAAAGGAAAATGGCAGGGTAAAGATGCCTAGGGTTAAGCATTTTGCCTCTCGGGCAGCTTCCGCAACCACGCTTGAGGCCCCAGACCCTGTCCCTCCGCCAAGTGAGGCCACCAGTATACAAACATCTTGTCCTTCTGTGAGCTTTTTAATGCGGTCCTTTCCCGCTCGTGCGGCAGCTTCCCCTAATAAGGCATCCATGCCACATCCCAAGCCCCGTGTTAACTCCTGGCCAAAGATAAATCCCTTGACGCTCCGAGGCAAGGTCTTTTGAGCCTGAAGATCAGTGTTAATGGCTACAAAGTCCGCCTTTCCAACGGTACGCGCAATTTCTCCAACAATAGAGCCTCCCCCACCTCCAATACCAATAACCCTAACCTTGGTCTTTCGAGCTCCCTCCAGAGACTCTGCGTTGCGCGCCTTTCTCTTTTGCACCCTCTTTTTTAACCGGGTGCTCCCTTTCTTTCTCTTCTTTGCCATATCATTCATTGTAGAAAAATGACGATTTTTGTCAATTTCTCTTTTTTGGAGTATACTCTTTTTTATGAGGGAACGACTTCCCAACTTTTTTTTGATATACCTCTCGGTCTTCGTGAGCGTGGTTGCCTTTTCCATGGTATTCCCCCTGCTCCCGGTGTATGCAAAACACTTTCAGGCTTCCAATATTACAATTGGATTGCTGGCCGCTTCCTTTGCCTTGGCCCAACTCCTATTCTCACCTTTTTGGGGAATTCTGTCTGACCGTTTTGGAAGAAAACCCATTATCCTGGTGGGTCTTCTGGGGTTGTCTTTGAGCTTTCTAGTATTTGCCTTTGCAGCAAACCTCACCACTCTATTTCTTTCCAGATTCATTCAAGGATTGTTTTCCGGAGCTGCCATGCCTGCTGCCCGCGCCTATGTGGCCGACGTCACAAAAAAAGAAGAACGGGTAAAGGCAATGGGGAAAATAGGGGCTTCCCTTTCTTTGGGAATTATCCTGGGTCCTGCCATCGGAGGCCTTCTCGCCCACGCAAGCTTAGTCATGCCTTTCTTCGCAGCAGCCCTGGTAGCTGCTTTTAACCTTATCCTCATGTTCTTTTTCCTGCCAGAGTCCTTAAAGGAAAAACGCGACTACAAGATAACCATACGTTTGGCCTGGCTGTCATTCCCACGAATCATTAAAGGACTGAAAAGCAACTTAATGCCTCTCTTTCTGCTTGCTTTCGTGTGGTCCTTTGCCCTGTCCAACAACCAGGTAAATGTTCCTCTGTTGGGAACAGAAAAGCTCCAGCTCGATACAGGAGCCATAGGCCTTGGATTTGCGGTAATGGGTGTGGTGTCTGCAATAACTCAGTTCTTCCTGCTTTCTCGCATCACAAGGATTTTTGGTCAGCACAAAACCATAGCAGGAGGCCTCATCTTAATGGGTCTCTCTTTTGCCGCAATGCCCTTTTTACCCCAGAGCGTTCCCCTCTTTTACCTTGCCATGGCCTTTGCAGGGTTGGGCTCTGCAGTATCGCGTCCCGTCATCACGGCTTTAGTCACCGAAGAAACAAAGGAACCCCAAGGGGTCACCCTGGGAACTGCAAACGCTTTTGAGGCCTTAGGGCGTTTACTTGGCCCCCTGTTGGGTGGATTCTTGTTCATGTTTGGAAATCAGGTTCCATTCCTGTTTTCCGGAACAGTAGCCATACTCTTTGTATTTTTTGTGTGGAGATACACCCATTTTCTCCGCCAAGGCCACGCCACCTAAACTTAGTTAAACTAAGTTTTAAAAAAAAAGAGGCAAATGCCGTAGCATTGCCTCAAAATTGGGAGAAAGAACTAAAAGAGCAGTTAGAGCTCGCCAGGGAGAATGCCTCCCCAAACCACCAGAACGGAGACCCACACTACCGGGAGCTCTCCCTGACGAGCAGACTGAAGGCGGCGCCAGCTGAGCCAGGAATAAGTCCTGGAAAGAAGCTGTTTGTAGAGGCTGAGTTGTTTTCGTCTCAGCTAACGCCGCAAAAGTAGCCAGGTGGACTCTCTTCCACTAGAAACCTCCTTCTTGATGATAATGCTTGTGAGAAAGCTAGGGTGTAGGCATGAATGAACCTTGATTCGCCGTATGTCCAGCAAATTGCCATTGAATGGCAGGGAAGGTACTTCTAGCGCTGCTAGTCCTGTCTAAGACAGGGTATTCCCTTCTTTGTTTGACTCTAGCCGGACAGGCCTTCTTCCCCTTGAAACTTTCTCGTTCAAGCACTCCTCCCCATACGCAATAACTTGAATCCAGGGAGGAATGCTTGAGCACAAAAAAAAGAACTTTACCCAGCACCAAATCTCTGGCTTCAAAGATTCTTCTTACTGCTGGCGCGGACTCAATGACTCAATACAAAGATTTGGTGCGGGGTTTATGGGACTATACCTCCCCCAAGGTTCTCTGTCAAACTGTGGAAAACTTACCCAGGGTAAGGATTTACTGGGTGCGGATGATATCTCCCTTCACGAGTTTCTTGATGGCAGAATGCGCTTCTCTGGCATCTTTTACAAGCCGATAGATTCTCATATCCTCTTTATCAATATTCTTTCGCTTCTGGTACACGTCCTTCTCAATCCATTTCAGCAAAGGATTCCAGTATTCCTTTCCCACCAAGATGATGGGTATGGGGTCAATCTTCCTGGTTTGTACCAGGGCAGTCAACTCAAAGAATTCATCTAAGGTACCAAATCCTCCAGGAAAGAAAATATATACTTCAGAAGCAAAGGCAAGCATAACCTTTCTGGCAAAAAAGTAGTGGAACGATACAGATTCTTTAACATAGGGATTGACGCGCTGGGTGTGGTCCAGCTGAATGTTAATGCCAGCACTTTGCCCTCCAGCTTCGCTCGCCCCCTTGTTGGCAGCTTCCATAATTCCAGGTCCCCCTCCCGTAATAACAGCAAAATCATCTTTAGAAAGCAAAAAAGCAAGCTTTCTCGCTTCCTCATGGTATTTATCTCCTGCAACACATCTTGCTGAACCAAAAAAGGTGGCCGACTTGCCGTATTTTTGCAGGAAGTGGAACCCCTTGGCAAACTCCTCGGTAATGCGGGTTAGACGCATGCCAGATACCCTTTCTGGAGGAAGGTTCATTAATTTGCCAATGGTAGAGGCAGGCAGGCAAATCTGCCCGCCCCGATGAATCTCCTTGACGAGTTTCTTTTTTGCCGTTGGCATGCCTCTTAGTCGTTTGCTTCTTCTTTAATGTCCCAAATCTCCTTTTCAATGTATTTTTCCACCCATTCCAGGTCTTTCAAAAGCTGCTCTTCCTGCGTCTTTTCCTCTTCTGAAATCTCCCTTTCCCCTCTGCGCCTCTTTATCATCTCAAACTCCGCCCGAATATCCCGTTTGAGCACCGCAAACCCTCTTTTGACCGAGTCTTCGGCCTCTCGTATTTCTTTAGCAAGCTCCATATCCTCTCGCCTTCCTCTCCACCCGTGGAATATGATGTATCCCAATAGAGCAAACACAGCCAGGAGTAAGACAATCACAAACACAAGATACAGCACCTCATAACTTATTCTGGAAGCTCCAAACTGAATGGCGGTTGCCCCAACGTTTAGTTGAATCTGCGGGCTGGGAGGGCTCATCTGATCTGCAACCTTAGCCTGGGTCCACAAGAGATAGCTGCCCGAAGAGAGAAATGTGTCATGGCGATAGAACCAATCCCCCAGTTTGTCTGAAGTGACATTGTGAGAAAACGTCTCTCCGGTCCTAAGATTCTGAAGATAGATAACTACCTGGCTGAGCGAGGCCTCGGTCTTGCCACCAACGTAGAAGATTTCCTCGTTGGAGATGTTCCGCGAGATGGTGGTAATAAGGGGAGGAGCAAGCTCCAGGGTCTGAGCTGATACTGGGTGTGCTACAAAAAGCGCAGTTCCAAATAGGAAAAGCAGAATCACGGCAATCTTTGAGCCGTATTTTGCCCGGTATTTCTTTAAGTCCTCAAGCTTTTCTGTGATATCTTTTGGCAGCCGCTTTTCTGCCCGCTGAGCATAAAGGTTTTGGCGCCACTTTCGAACACGCCATACCCCGTACCCAAGTCCGGTTATCAGCAGGATTGCAAAAAACCAGAACCACTTCCAGGATATTAAGAAATCGCTACTAATTTGCAAGCCTTCCCCGCGGATAATCTGAA
>JAUYJZ010000035.1 GCA_030698465.1 bacterium
GGCGGTTTTGTTTTAGCAGAAATTCATAACTTAAAATTACCATGGCAAACGATACAAAACTCAACATTCTCTTCGGTCTCTTTGTGGGACTTTTGATCGGCATGAATCTTTTAGGAGGGAAGATTGTAGAACTCTTTGGAGTCTCCACATCAGTTGCAATCTTTCTGGTGCCCTTCACCTTTTTGATAACTGATATTGTCTCTGAGGTGAAAGGGGAGCGTGTTGCTCGTCAGTTTCTGTTGTCTGGAGTCATTGCTTTGCTGATGATTCTGATATTCACCGGCTTATTTGTGATTTTAGCTCCCCATGAGCGCTATCCCTTTAATGAGGAATACCGCACCATTTTTGGAGCTTCTTTGCGAATTATGGTAGCCAGCATCATTGCCCTTGTGGTATCTCAGTTCCATGACATCTGGGCCTTTTCTTTCTGGAAGAAGAAAACTCAAGGCAGGTTTCTTTGGCTTCGCAACAATGCTTCCACCATGGTTTCCCAGGCAATCGATACTTTATTGTTCATGTTCATTGCCTTTTGGCATGTGGCTCCCCAATTTGATGCCCTGTTTATCCTCCAGCTTGCCCTCCCTTACTATTTTTTAAAGATTCTGTTTGCGGGTTTGGATACTCCCTTGGTATACCTTGGGGTCAAAATGTTAAAGGAGAGGGGTTAGTCATACTTTTCCACAGGGCACCCTATTGCTCCCCTCTTATCCTTGCTATAATACTCTAATATCAAAAAAGGTCGTTTTACGTTATTTGAACTAAATATATTCTAATAATATGCAAAAAGGCGCTATGGGTTGGGCAGTCGGTCTCCTCTTGGTAATTGGTGGCTTGAACTGGGGATTGGTTGGACTTTTCAACCTTGATGTTGTCGCCACCGTCTTTGGAGGCACTGCGGCATTGGGATCTAAGGTAGTCTACGTGCTGGTAGGGCTTGCAGCTTTGTATAAGCTGGCCAAGATGGTAGGAGTAATGAAGTAGAAGTAAGAACCTGCCTGTTGGCAGAACCTTGCTTCCTGTGGAAAGTAATTGATACTTCTTTCCGCCCTTCACCTTTACGAGTAAAGGTGAAGGGTCAAAGAGGCATGAAAAAGCAGAAAAAAACACGGGTCGTTCTTGTAGAAGACGAGCAAACGCTTCTCAACCTCATTGTGCGCGAACTCGAAAAAAAAGGGTATGAAGTTGAGAGCGCACAAGACGGAAGAACAGGGTTGGCCCTCATTCAGAAAACAAAGCCTGATCTGGTTCTCTTGGATATCCTTCTGCCTGGGCTGGATGGATTTGATATTTTAGATTCACTCACTAAGGACCATATTCTGCCGGATCTTCCCATTATTATTATCTCCAATTCTGGGCAGGAGATTGAGCTGGAAAGGGCAAAGAAGCTTGGGGTGAGGGATTATTTAATCAAGGTGAATTTTAACCCTCAAGAGCTTATGGAAAAGATAGCTGATGCTCTTGCGGCAGAAAGAAAGAGAGATCGTGGGGCCGGAAAGAAGTCTCCGCACCGGAGTATCAAACATGTCCTTCTTGTGGAAGACGAGGAGATTCTCGCCAATACGCTAAAGAAAAAGTTTACGCAAAAAGGATATTCTACCTTTGTAGCTGCCAATGCGGCTGCGGCAAGGTCCATCTTGCAAGAGAATCCTATTGACATCATTCTTCTTGATCTTGTTCTGCCTGATATGAGCGGTTTTGCTTTTCTTGCGGAGCTAAAGAGTAATCCTCGGTTGAAAAAAATTCCCGTTGTCATTACTTCCAACCTTGGTCAGAAAGAAGAAATCAAGCAAGGATTGGAGGCGGGGGCATTAGACTATATTGTGAAAACAAGTACCAATCCGGTCGAGATTGTCAAAAAAGTTGAAAGCATTATAAAACAATATTAATTCTTTTTGTTTATGATTCGAGCAGGTGTAGGATTAGCGCAAAATCTCAACGACCACAAACGAGCTGGGGGAGATGCAGCGTTTCAGGCGATCGAGGGTTTGAAAGGCGTAAAACCCAGTATCCTTTTTGCCTTCTCTTCTATTCAATACAACCAAGAGGATGTGTTGGTTGGAATTCGTAAGGTAGCTCCCGATGCAATTGTTGTTGGTGGAAGCGCCGCAGGCGAAATTACTTCATGGAAAACTGTGTTTGATGGCGTGAATGTATTGGCCATTGCCTCAGATACTGTAAGGTTTGTGCCTGGCGTTGGAAAAGGAGTTTCCAAAGACAGTTTCCAGGCGGGAGCGGCCGCGGCCAAAGCTGTGGTGGAGGCGGCAAACGGAGAAAAACCCAACCTGTTTATCATGCTCCCAGACGGCATGACAGGAAATGGAGCGGCAATCGTGGATGGGGTAAAGTCAGTTCTGGGAGAGAACGCCGCGGTTATCGGTGGGTCGTTGGGGGATGATTATCGTTTTAAAAAGACCTATGAGTACTTCCAGGACGACGTGCTTTCAGACATGGTGATAGGAATTGGGCTGTACGGAGAATTTTCCTACGGGTTTGGAATTAAACACGGGTGGGAACCCATAGGTCTGCCCTTGCGTGTAACAAAGGCTGACGGAGTAAAACTGCAGGAAGTTGATGGGAGACCAGCGCTTACGGTTTATGAGGATTACTTTGGGAAGGACGCAGCAGAGCTAGTCAAGGAACCTTTGGCTCGCATGGCCTACACCTATCCTATTGGATTGGCCGTAGAAGGGTCAGACGAACTGTTGATCCGAGATCCGATTATTGCTAACGAAAAAGGAGAAATTACCATGGCAGCAGCCATTCCGGAGGGAACCACCATCCGACTTATGATCGGAGATCGAGACAAAGCCATTGCCGCGGCAAAAATCGCTGCTCAAGTAGCGGTGGAACAACTGCAGGGAGCCAAACCAAGATTCATTCTCATGTTTAACTGCATGGCAAGAAACAAGTTGTTGGGTGTTCGATGTCACGAGGA
>JAUYJZ010000052.1 GCA_030698465.1 bacterium
ACTCTTGCTCTATTGCTTCTTTAATAATTCCGCTGTTTCTTTTTTGCACAACAATTTCTACGGGAAGTCTCCCTTCGGGCGGGGTCTGCACCATGCTCATGCCCTTTAAAGAAGAGAGGGACATATACAAGGTTCTGGGAATAGGGGTCGCAGACAAAGAGAGAATATCTAAGGAAGTCCTGAGTTCTCGCAACCTTTCCTTTTGCTTTACACCAAATCTTTGTTCGTCATCAATTACCAAGAGCCCAAGCTTTTGTCCCCCAGAGGCGGATCCGCCTTTGGCGGAGAATTCCACATCAGAAGAAAGAAGACGATGGGTACCAACCACAACATCTGTTTCTCCTTTTTTTATTTTCTGCAGAATCTCTTTCTGCTCTTTTTTTGTCTGCAGACGAGAGAGCAAAGCTATATTTATGGGGAGACTTTCCAAGCGTTTTTTGAAGTTTTGGAAATGCTGGTGGGCAAGAATGGTGGTAGGGGAGAGTATTGCAGCTTGGTATCCTTGTTCCACGGCTCTAACCATGGCACGCAAGGCAATTTCTGTTTTGCCAAATCCCACATCTCCTACCACAATGCGGTCCATGGGCTCCTCTTTTTCCAGGTCTTCTTCAATATCTTGTAAGGCCTGGAGCTGATCTGGAGTCTCTTGATAAGGGAAAGAAGAGACAACTCTTTTGAAGAGCTCATCTGGAGGACTATACGGCGCCCTTAGGGAAATCTCACGCTGGGCGTATAGGTCCAAGAGTTCTCTGGCGAGCTTTTCTACCTCCTCTTTGATTCTCCTTTTGGTCTTTACCCAAAAGGGAGAGCCAAGGCGAGAGATCCTGGGCTCCCCGAATCCCACATATCTTGAAAGTTTCTTTTCTAGGCCCTGCGGCACAAACAACTTGTCTCCGGCTGCGTATTGTAAAACGTAGTAGGACTGCTCCTGCATTTCTGTAATGCCGGCAAATTGCGCCACCCCATGGTCAAGATGCACCACGTATTCGCCTTCTTTGAGTCCTGTGATATCAGAGAATGTCTTTTGAGAGCGCAGGCGCTTTTTAAGAACCGCCCGAGACAACTCTTCTTCGGCGGCAATTTCAAGTTCTTTTAGTCCTTCAACACGGTTTCCCACAAACTCAATTTGTAAAGCCTTTCTTCTGTTTATGGGAAACACTTCTACGGTTCCGCCCTGGTGCGAAAACTCTCCTGGATCCCTTACCGCAAATACTTTCTCATATCCCAGCTCATCTAACTTTCGCAGCAGTTCTGTTAAAGAAAGAGATTGGTTTTGCTCCAACAACAGCGTGTGTTCCTGGAAAAATGGTTGGGTTATCCGCGCTTTTTGTATCTTCTGGAAGTTTTCCTCAAACCAAAGCCACCCCTTTTCTAAAAAATAGGGGGTGATTGCTACTATCAGTACTCTATTGATTGATTTGGATGGTATTTGCATCCGTACCCTTATATAACAAAAATCCCCATATTTTAAAAGAGATACTTTATTTGACAAAAGCTACCAATATTATTAGATTACCAGTAGTAGGAAGAACTCAATTAGGAGGATAGAGATGCCCCACGACGACCAAAGCTTTTATAATCCAGTTCCTATCCCATGGGTCTTTCTCCCAAAAGAAGAGCAGTCAAGGAGACGGCGAGCTATGTTGCGCGCATTCCTTAGCAAAGTTCTCTTCCTAGCAAGAGGCGTGAGAATGGTTTTGCGGGCTTGCTTGCGTTCTGCGCGCACCGTTACTACGAAGAAGTAGAGTTCACGTTTCTTGTTAAAACCGAGGGGTAATATCTTATCCATCCCCTCGGTTTTTTTATTTTGCCTTATTCCACTCCTTTGGAGTTATGCCTACCTGGCGCAGGATTTCAGAAAGAAGATGCTTTGAAATATCGCCTTCGTGAGGATTGGGGATAATAACTTTTAGCCTTCCCTTTTTCATAAACAAATGACGGCCACCAGCATAGGGGCCCTCAAATCCTAACTTACGAAACTTTTGTACGAGCTTTTTCCAAGAAATCTCCTTAGGCATGCTGTGGGACTTTCAAAAGCCGCCTTTTGTCTATCCCAACCTGTAATCCAGGTATGGCATCTCCATCCTTTAGTTTAAACAGCATCCAATCTTCAAGGGCAGAACGCAGTTCCTCGCGGCAATCTTCCAACGTCTTTTTATTTGCCCAGACACCTTTGAGTCCTGGAATCTCACCAAAATAGCTTCCGTTTTTAAGAAGCTTGTAGCGTGCCTTTTTAAGTTGTGTTGCGATGAATTCAGTAAGCATAGCTGTATATTATTATCATAGGCAAAACTCCCTGGAGCGTCAACCAGCAATAGAAGAGAGGGAAGATGATGCTTGCTGTAGTGCAGAGTGCAAAAGAGGAAGCTCTGCCTTGGTAAACTTCTTTAAGACGAAAGTTTCCACATCACCGGGTTTTCCCTTCTGCGGCTGAATGCCAATTCTTATCCTGGTGAAATTTTTTGTACCCAGGGTCTGTATAATGGATTCTACTCCTTTGTGCCCTGCTGACCCTCTATTTTTAGAAACCTTCACTTCTCCAAAAGAAATATCAATATCGTCGTGAACCACCAGCAAGTTTGTAGTTTTTAGTTTGTAGTTTTTAGTTAAGGACTTTACTGCTTTGCCAGAATTGTTCATGAAGGTCTGGGGTTTTGCCAAAAGCACCTTAGTCGAACCAAGGAAACCTTCTGAGACCAAGGAGGAATGTTTTTTTGAGAGCGTGAATTCGGGGAAGCCGTGTTCTTTAGCAAAGGCATCCAGAGTCAAAAACCCAACGTTGTGACGAGTTTTTGTATATTCTTTTCCGGGATTCCCAAGCCCCACGATAAGATACATATATATTAGTGTAGCATGCTCTCTGCGGTTCGGTTAAGAAGGGCTTGAAATAGCTGAAAATATCATGTATAATACTCCCAGATATGAATCCCGCACAAAATCCCACAGAACAGCGGCAATTTGTACGGGAGAATAATACCGATAACAAGCTTAATTTTGTGCGGGATGAAAGGACTTTTCCAGTTTGGCTTTGAGGTTCTCAAGGTGGTTGTTATTGCCTTGGTCATCGTAGTTCCTCTGCGGGTTTTCGTGTTTCAGCCCTTTTTGGTTAAAGGAGACTCCATGGAACCAAACTACCATAGCGGAGACTATCTTATTGTTGATCAGCTTTCCTACAGATTCCGCAGTCCCGAGAGAGGTGAGGTTATCGTCTTAAAGTTCCCCTTTGATCCTTCCCAGCGTTTTATTAAGAGAATCGTGGGTCTCCCAGGAGAGGCCGTGGAGGTGAAAGATGGCAAGGTAGTGGTGTATGGGCAAGAACAGGAAGAGAGAAAAGCTGCAGTATTAGAAGAGGTGTATCTTCCAGTGGGCCTGGACACACCCGGTTCTGTACGAATTGACTTAAAAGAGGGGGAGTATTTTGTCTTAGGAGACAATAGGCCGGCATCTTCAGATTCCAGGAAATGGGGAATTCTTCCTTCAGAGCTTATTGTGGGCAGGGTGTTCCTGGACGTGTTTTCCCTTAATGCTTTTGCCAAAGTTATCACTCCATTAGAGACCTATTGATATGTCAAAGAAACCCAAATTCCAGCGCCCCACGGGTATGCGAGATATCCTGCCTTCAGAGCAACCGTATTTTGAAAAAGTCTATCGCACCGTGGCCGAGGTTGCGCAATTCTACGGGTTTGACAGAATAGATACTCCTATTGCAGAGGATCTAGAGTTGTATGAAAGGGGCACGGGGAGTGGCACCGACATCGTGGAAAAGCAGATGTATACCATGAAGACCAGAGGAGGCGACGCCCTTGCTTTGCGTCCCGAGTTTACTCCAGGCATTGTTCGTGCGTACAACGAGCATGGCATGCTTAATCTTCCCCAGCCTGTTAAGCTCTATACTTTAGGTCCCCTGTTTCGGTATGAGCACCCCCAGGCAGGACGCTACCGGCAGTTTCACCAAGTGGATCTGGAGGTTTTCGGGGAGGAGAGTGCCGCCATTGACGCCCAAATCATTCAGATCTTCTACACAATATTAAAAGAACTGAAATTTACCCACCTTATCATTGAGGTAAACTCCATTGGAGACGCCCAATGCCGTCCCTACTACAAAAAAGTGCTGGTAAACTATTTGCGCCCCCGCCAAAACTCTTTATGCGCTGATTGCAGGAGAAGAACAAGAGAAAATCCGCTGCGGGTTTTGGATTGTAAAGAAGAGAAATGCCAGCGGGTAAAGGCCCAGGCTCCCCAGATTTTAGACCACCTATGCGAAGCGTGCAAAACGCATTTCAAGTCTTTGCTTGAGTTTTTAGATGAGGCAGACCTTCCCTATCATCTAGACCCCTATCTCGTGCGTGGTTTGGACTACTACACCAAGACCGTGTTCGAAATCTTCTCTGAAACTGCAGTGCAGCTTCGAGAGGCCGCCCCTAGAGGGGCGAGCCTCGCTCCTTTGGAGCGGGGAGAAGAAACGGTGCAGCGCAATGCCCTAGTGGGAGGAGGAAGATACGACAACTTGGTGCGATTGCTTGGAGGGAAAGATGTTCCCGCAACGGGGGCGGCAGCAGGAGTAGAGCGCATCATTTCTTTGATGAAGGAAAAGGGGTTTCCTGCCGCCGAAGTTCCGGGTTCCAAGGTGTTCTTGGCCCAGCTGGGGGACTTACCAAAGAAAAAGAGTCTAAAACTTTTAGAAGAGCTGAGAATAGCTAAGATTTCCATTGCAGAGTCACTTGGCAGAGATTCCTTGAGAACGCAGCTGGCGCGGGCAGACAAATTGAATGTGCAGTATACTTTAATTCTGGGACAGCGGGAGGTGTTGGATGGAACCATTATCATTCGAAAGATGGATACGGGAGAGCAACAGATCGTGAAGATAGAGAAGGTCGTGGATGAACTCAAGAAAAGATTAAAGAAGTAGGAGCATGGAAAACTGTTTGTTTTGCAAGATAGCAAGGAAGGAAGTGTCCTCGGACATCGTATTTGAAGACGAGAACTTTGTGGTGTTTCGGGATATTAACCCCATAGCTCCGTTCCACCTTTTGCTCATTCCGAGAAAGCATATCCATTCCATTGACCATGTAAAAGAAGAAGACAAGATATTAATGGGAGATTTAATCTTAACCGCCCAAAAGGTCGCAAGATCACACAAGCTTGCCGGATACAAGCTTCATTTTAATGTCGGCAGACAAGGAGGGCAGGTGATAGACCATATCCACCTTCATTTGACAGCAGACCTGCCTGCGCAGACAGGTAGAAAACCATGAACAAGGTAAAGTTTGAAATCAAAAAACAGGACCGGGAGACCAATCAAGCTCTCATCCGCCGTTTTACCAAACGCTTAAAGAACAGCGGGATTTTGACCAACGCAAAGAAAAATAGATTCAGAAAGCGGGTAAAGTCCTCTGCGATGAGGAAGCGCGCAGTACTGCGCAAACTTGAACTGACGCTTGAGTTCGAGAAACAGAAAAAGCTTGGCTTTGAGAAACCGAGAAAGCCAGGTAGGAGATAGTCGCCCATGGAATTAAAAAAGAAGGTGCAAGAAGACCTCAAAGTAGCCTTAAAAGCAGGGGATCAAGTTGGTGCCCTGACTTTGCGTATGCTTTTGGCTGCTATGGTGAACAAAGAAAAGGAAGCCCTTCGACCCACTTCGCTCGCTCAGGGTAAAGACGAGGAACTCTCAGGTGAAGAGATGCAGGATGTGGTTGCGACAGAAGCAAAGAAGAGAAGGGAGGCCGCAGAAGCCTTTTTGAAAGGAGGCAGGCCCGAACTTGCTGAAAAAGAGAAAAAGGAGCTT
>JAUYJZ010000040.1 GCA_030698465.1 bacterium
TCGCCAGAACATATGTTTAACTTTGGAAAAAACAAAAAGCAAGGTACCAACCAAAAAGAACTTGCAAAACGAGTAAAGTTTCTTGAAGAACGTTTGGAGAGGATTGGCAAGGAACTTGTGGAATTGCAAAAGGGGCACGAAAAATCCATCACCAAGATTGGTATGGTGAGGTTCAACCCCTTTGGGGAAATTGGAGGAGACCAGAGTTTTTCCATAGCCTTACTAGACAGTGAAGATTCGGGGATTGTAGTCACCTCCCACTATGGGAAAGATATGCAGCGGGTGTATGCAAAACCCGTTAAACTGGGAAAAGCAGAGTATTCTTTATCTGAAGAAGAAGAAGAGGCAATCAAGAAAGCGAAAAAGCAAGTATGATAAAAGATGTTGCAACACAAAAAATGAGTTTGCTTGTCCGCCCTCCCGTGGTGGTTGTTTTGGGGCATGTTGACCATGGAAAGTCCTCCTTGCTGGAAGCAATTCGTGAGGACTTCAAGATTACTTCCAAAGAGTCAGGAGGCATCACCCAGCACATCGGAGCATATGTTGCAGAGTTTCAGGGCAAGCCCATCACCTTTATTGATACCCCAGGACATGAGGCCTTTTCTGCGGCCCGGTCAAGAGGAGCAAAAATAGCTGACCTCGCTGTTCTGGTAGTGGCAGTAGACGAAGGAGTGAAACCCCAAACTTCAGAAGCAATTGAAAGCGCAAAGAAGGCCGAGATCCCTGTGATAGTGGCTCTAAACAAGATTGATAAGTCAGAAGCGAACGTGGAGAAGATACGTCAACAGCTTTCTTCAGAAGGCATTGTGGTGGAGTCATACGGAGGAAAGGTGCCAGAGGTTGCAACCTCAGCTGTCTCAAAGCAGGGCATACAAGAGCTCTTGGAAACCATTCTCTTGGTGGCAGAACTCGAAGAATTAAAGACAGACCCTACAGTTCCAGCAAAAGGTGTGGTCATAGAATCCTCCCTTGACTCAAGGCGGGGGGCTGCGGCCACCCTGATTGTTCAAGAAGGCACACTCTTCCCAGGTGACATTGTGGGAACCGCATCTTCTTTTGGAAAAGTGAGAATTATGGAGGACTTTCAAGGCCAGACAATAGAAAAGGCCTCCCCCTCTTTTCCTTGTCTTGTCATTGGATTTGAGAATTCTCCTCAGGTGGGAGAAGAGTTTCAGGTGTTTCCCAGCGAGGAGGCGGCCAAAGCATTTCTTGCCTTGGTCCCGGTTCTGCCACTTCAGAGAGAAGTTTCCTCGGGTCTCCCCACCCTAGATATTATCTTGAAGGTGGATATGGCAGGTTCTTTGGAAGTGCTTTCGCAAGCACTTTTAGCAATACCCCAAGAAAAGGTTGCCCTCCGTTTCGTAGATACGGGAGTCGGGGAGATTTCTGAGACAGATGTTAAAGTAGCCAATGGAACCAAAGCAAGGGTTATTGGGTTTCGCACCAAGGTGCAGCCCTCTGCAGCCGACTTGGCCGAACGGGAAAAGGTGAAGATTGAAACCTTTGACATTATCTATGAGCTGGTTCAAAGAGTTAGAGCCTTGATGGAAAAGAATATTGAACCAGAATCAATAAAGACGGAGCTGGGTTCCTTGAAAGTTCTTGCCGTGTTTTTAACAGAAAAGAATCGGCAGATTCTAGGAGGAAAGGTGACAATGGGTGAGATTCGAAAAGGCAGTCGCGTTGAGATATTCCGGGGAGAGGATTTCTTGGGCATGGGAAAAATTGTGAACCTCCAGAAAAACAAAAAGGATGCAGGATCAGCAAAGACTGGGGAAGAATGCGGGTTAATAATTGAAAGTTCAGAGCGCGCCCAGGAAGGTGACTTTTTAAAGGCCTTTATCAAAGAAACACAACAGGCTGTCTTGTGACCCCTTCGATTACACTCAGGCCGTTCGAGGCTCTGAGGAGCCCTCAGGCTCTCGAAGAGGTCATAGTGAGTTTTTCGAATCTATGACAGAGCGCATTCCACAGGTAAATGAGCTTTTGCAGCAAGAGCTGGGTACTATTCTCCTGCGTGAGCTCGACTTTCCAGAAAACACCCTTGTGACCTTAACGAGAGTGGATGCATCGCCCAACTTGCAGCAGGCAAAGATATATATTAGTGTGATGCCAGAGGAAAAGGCAAAGGAGGTGTTTCAACTTCTGCAAAAGAAGGTGTATGAGATACAACAGCTTCTCAATAAAAGATTGAATATGCGGCCCGTCCCCCGTATTGAGTGGGTCTTGGAAACCAAAACCGCAGAGGCGCAAGTGATAGAGGAGATCTTAGACAAAATCAAGAAAGAGAAGTAGTGGCCGCGTAGTCAAGTGGTAAGACGGAGCTCTGCAAAAGCTCTATACGGGAGTTCGATTCTCCCCGCGGCCTCCAGTGTCGGGGTGCTGGAATGGTAGACAGTGTTGACTTAAAATCAACTGAGCGCAAGCTCGTGAGGGTTCGACTCCCTCCCCCGACACCAAAACAAAAACAGCCCTTCGACGATGCTCAGGGCTGTTTTTATTTTGTGTCCTAGGTTGTCCTAGCTTTCGAGGACTTCAATATATGTATTCTTTGCACCAAAGTTTTTTGCGTCAGAGTAGCTCGCAAACCAAATGTCCACCATGTAGTTTTTCCTTGGATGCATGCGATCTTCCACCACAAAAATCTTGTCGCCGTAAAGGTCTGGCAGTTTAATCTTTGTTCCCATAGGCAGGAAGTTTGCTGCCACAATACCTTCCCTAACTGGTGTTCCCGCTGCCGTAATAAAGGGGGTGTCGTCGGTTTGCTCTGGGGTTGAAGAGTAGGCGGTCACCACCACGTTTACCCTCGACATTACCCTCTCTGGGGCGGGAGATGGGATAGGAAGAAGGGTGTTAAACTGGACAAAGGATAATTCACCTACCAATGCTGGTGATTGTTCTAAAAGAGAAGGGCTTGAAACCAATTCTGCCCCAGAAATGGGGGCAGCAGCCATTGCAATGCCGAAAAGAGAGGCAAAAAGGGTTTTTATGATGGGTTGAAGCCAACTGCTTGGCTTCAACGGGCGATTTAGCGAGGTGTCCCTGCCGAGCGTTAAAAATCGCACCGGAGAATAAGGGAATTTATGAATCATAGGAAGTAAAATCCCCTCACAGGGGATGAAAAGAGTATATACCAGAAATGAGAAAAAGTCAAGGGCTCCCCAGGAGTAAAAATCAATGTCTAGTATGGCAGAGGGTTGTTTCTCCACAGTCCCCAGTTTGACATCAACCCCCCTACCTTTTACAATGTGAAGTGCGATGCTAATTTTTGCTTAGTACAGTACCCTTGACATTCTATACAATATGTTGACTAATTAGGGAATGAAATGCCCTGTCTGTCAAAATTCTACCCAGGTTAGCAATTCAAGGTCAGCTGACCACGGGAGAGCCGTGAAACGCCGCCGGGTTTGCCTGCAGTGCAACCGGCGTTTTACTACATATGAGCGAATTGAGCTCTTTGGCCTTCAGGTTTTAAAGCGCAATGGAAAGAAACAACCCTATCTGCGCCATAAGCTGGAGCTGGGGCTCAGAAAGGCCTTAGAAAAACGCCCAGTTGCCGAAGAACAGTTCCAGAAGCTGGTTTCCTCCATTGAAAACGACATTTTCAATCTAGAAAAAGAAACCGTGAGTTCAGAACAGATAGGCCAGAGTGTTCTCACTCACCTTAGGAGCCTAGACAAGGTTGCCTATCTGAGATTCGCCTCCGTACACCGAAACTTCAAGAGTACGAGAGCCTTTGAGAAGGAGATTAAGAAACTAGAAAAGCTCGGTCGTTAATCTATTTTTACCCTAATCTTAATAAAGCATGGCACAAATAGCGCAAACACCTTTCTTAACAGTTGATAGCACTAGAAAAAGTCCCAATACGAACAGCGTTACGGTTGTTTTTCCCACGGGACAGTTTTTTAATGCTAATATTGGCTCGCAAAATGGTACAGTTTTTCAAGCAGTCAAAGTAATACATTCTATGTTTGCATCTATGGGTTTATCTGCCGGAATAAAGACTGATGGTACTAATATATATATTGAAAGTATTAAGGGGATTTGCAATTCCTCTGAAGGATATTGGGAGATTCTTTGGAACGGAACTCATTCTACGCAGGGAATTTTCCCAGTGCTACACCGAAACGTAGAACAAAATATAACCATCAGATACGTATTTTTAAATTCTAAAACCTGATATGTCTTTAGCTATCAACGCCACAACCTCAGAAGGTATAGTTCTTGCTACAGATAGCAGGCAGTCTTATCGTAACCAGAAAGGTATGGCTCGGATTGGAAGTGACAATGCTTCAAAACTTTTCCAAATTAATAGTAGAATAGGCGTTGCCATTACTGGACTCGCTTTTTTACCAGATGGTGAAACGTTGAAAAATATAAGTAAATTTATTGATGAGTTTAAACACGATGTCGAGGTACAGAAACTTGATGTGAAAGAAGTTGCAGAAAAACTTCATTATCTTTTCGACAAAAAATATAATTATAAGGAGCAGCTAAAAAAACTACCGGAGCAAATTAAGTCTAATCTACAAAAGCAGGGGTGTGAGCTTCTAGAAATAAAAGAAGAGCAAAATGCTGTAAAATTTCGTTTTAAAGATCCAAATGGGCAGGTAAAAGAAGGCATTGGTGGTGTTGACGTGATAAATCTTATGGTTGCAGGATATAATTTGAAAGGTGGGAATCACGAAGCTTATATTTGTTATATCCCCGGTGAGATTCAAAAGAAAAGAGATGGAGATGAAAGGGGGAAAGAATATGGTGCTTCTTGGATTGGTCAAACCGATGTAGTGTCAAGAATTGTATTGGGATTTGATGGTAGAATTGGTAATCTGAAATTTGTAAGTCAGGAAACTCAGCAAACAAACCAGGACGAAATAAAAAAGCAACTTGGGAGTTTAGAGTATGTAATTCAGTGGGGTACTATGACGATTCAAGATGCGATTGATTTTTGCGTCTTAATGATCCAGACTACTTCTGCTATTCAGCGATTTTCAGATGGCGTGCATGGTGATCCTGGAGACATGCCAGGTGTTGGGGGCCCAGTTGATGTTGCTATAATCACGCCAGATAAAGGATTTGTATGGGTTAGTAAAAAGAACCTTAAGGTAGGTGATTTGGAGCTTAATTTAGAAGGAGTTCCTAATTTAGAATAGGACGCTAAAATAACTAAAGATTAAATAATACTTAACTTAGTTTAACGCCTACCATTTTCTATGCTGCAACTCACCAAAAAAGAGAAAAGCACCATTAACAGTCGGTTTTCAGAGAACGCTCTTCGCATGATGAAGAAGAGATATCTTGCAGAGAAGGATGATGGAACGCAAGAGATGCCAGCTGACATGTTTCTCAGAGTTGCAAACGGCTTAGCTCAACAGGAAAAAAAATACGGGGGAAAGGAGAAGTTTATGGACGAGGTTGCAAAAGACTTTTTGTCTGTCATGGCCTCAAAGGAATACACTCCCGCTGGGCGTACTTTGACGAATGCGGGTTCTGAAACCCCATTGATTGCAAACTGCATTGTTCTTCCTATTCATGACTCCATGGAGAGTATCTTTCAGACCCTAAAAGATGCTGCCCTTTTGCAGCAGGCAGGTTCTGGGCTGGGTTTTGATTTGTCTGAGATGAGGCCAGCTGATTCACTCACCAAGAAATCTCGAGGCAAGGCATCGGGTCCGGTTTCTTTTTTGCGCGTGTATGATGCTGCTTTTGGGACTATCAAACAACAGGGCAGGCATGGAGCGAATATGGCAATGATGCGGGTGGACCATCCCGATATCTTAGACTTCATTTCTTGCAAATCCAACGAAGGAGAAATCAGAAACTTCAATGTTTCTGTGACCATGACCGATGAGTTCATGGAGCAACTCCAAAAGGAACCCAATAAGCCCTGGATGTGTGTATTCAAGGGGAAAAAGATGAAGCCCCACAAAGTATTTCGCCACCCAAACGGCGCGGTCTTTAAGGCGGAAGAAACAGATATCACGCCAAAAGAACTCTTTGATCTATTGGTGGAGCACGCCTGGCTTAATGGGGAACCTGGCATTGCCTTTCTTGATACCATCAATCGCACCAATCCCCTGCCTGACATGGGCCCTATTCAGGCTTCCAATCCATGTGTTACAGGTGACACCCTTGTTTCTACCGAACATGGTTTTCTTGCCATGGAGAAGTTGGCAAAGGATTATGCTTCGGGGGGTATTTCTCTTACCCAAGATTCTCGGACTCCTCGTGTAAAGATTGTTCGAGTAGCAAAATTGGTTGTAGCTGGGGCATCGAAAGACGATGTTGAGTATCAAAATATCCTTTCCTTTGAGAGAAGCGAAGAAGCAGTTCCAGGAACACTGGTAAAGGCATGGAAGACGGGAGTGAAACCGGTGTATCGGCTCACTACCAATTCTGGCTATGAGCTTGAGCTGACCAAAGATCACAAGGTATTTACTCCTCAAGGGAAAACTCCACTGAAGGATCTTAAACAAGGAGACAAGATTCTTCTTCAGTCTCAGGAAGGGCTGTGGAGTAGTCAATACGAACTCCCCCTTGTTCCACAAAATACCGTCAGAGGAAAGAATGGTCACACCTATTCCTATAATTTTCCTTCTCAGTGGAGCAAGGAGCTTGGTCAAGTACTTGGCTGGCTTGTTGGAGACGGATGGATACGGGATGTTCCCAAGCAGCATATGGTCGGCTTTACTTTTGCAAAAGAAGATAAAGAAGTC
>JAUYJZ010000058.1 GCA_030698465.1 bacterium
CTGCCTGCGCAGGCAGGCGCAGGCTGGGGAGCAGAGATTTTCGCTGCGAAGAGCGCTTTGCCGCTTCCTCTTCAATAACAAAAGAAACCAACACGCCAGAGCTCTGAGAAAGCAGGCGGGAACGCTTGGCAAAGAAAGTACGAAACTCTTTTGCCTCTTTTAAAGCCCCGAGCTCTGAAAGCGATTTTTCCTTGGAAAGGATATCAAAGATCTCTTTGGTTGCAGTAGTCACACTGTCTCCGGGAACTAAAGTTCCAGAAACCAGATTCCCAAATACCTTTCCTGGCTGGAGAGAAGAACCGGCCTCCAAATTCTTGCCAACGTCAACAAGCATACCACCTCGCACCAAGAAAATCTTGCCACTTCCAGTCTTTGCCATATGGAACACGATCTTCTTTTCTCCAACTGTAATAAACAGGAGAAGGGTAAGATGCAGGTTACCCAACCAATCCACGTTTCCCCGCTTACTCTCTTGTGTCAAAAACAAATTTGCCTTTTTCAAGGCATTTTTCAAAGCCGGCACAGCTCCTTTCAAGGAAGAGGCATAGTATTCGGCCTGGATAAGGGAGGTGAGACGCCTTAAGAATCTTGAGTTAAACTCGAGGGCATTATCCAGCTCACCCACCACATACAGACTACCCCTGAATTTTTCCATGGGGCTCTTTGGCTCATATGCGTAGACCTCAAAAAACCTATCTTTGCGCTTTTTGGGATTAAAGGAAAACTCAAAGATTTTCATATCTTTTTTCATTATATCCAATCCTCCCAGAAAGGACAATTTGACAACTAAAACTTTCTGTGTATAATATTACATATCGCGCGTATAGACTACTCTAGAAAGGAGGGGGTCGTGCCAGATATCCTACAGTTCCTTGCAATTTGTTTCTACTTCATCCTTCCCGCATATGCAGCAAACGTGGCCCCTGTCCTTGCTAAGCGTTTTAATGTTCTGACACAGCTTGCTGTGCCGATCGACTGCAACCTAAAGCTGAGGGGGAAGCCCGTTCTCGGGCCACACAAAACCTTGCGAGGATTCCTGGTGGGTACAATAGCAGCCATCAGCGTGACGCTGAGTCAAACTTTGCTGTACCCCCTTTTTCCATTTCCAACTCTCGGGCTTGTAGACTACGCACAGGTTAATCCTCTTCTCCTTGGATTTCTTCTTGGGTTCGGATCCCTCCTGGGAGACAGTTTCGGAAGCTTCATCAAGCGTAGAATTGGAAAAAATCCGGGTGAACCTCTCTTGGGTTTGGATCAAACAGGAATGGCAATTGCAGCAATTCTTGCTGTAAGCCGGGCGTATCCCTTATCTGGCGGAGTAATCTTGATTCTGATCACCATGACCTTCTTGTGGCACATTACCGCTGCAAAGACGGCATATCTCCTAAAGATCAGAAGTGAGAAGTGGTAACACAAGCACCCCATCATTTGTATGGGGTGTTTTCTTTGACTTTTGCCATAAAGTATCCTTATAATATATCATTCCGGACACTTAGCTCAGCGGGCGCGAGTAAACTGCTTTACTCGCGCGGGCGATTTAGCGAGCCGTCCCTGGCGAGCGTTAAAAATCGCACCGGTATATTGGGCACATAGCTCAGTTGGTTAGAGCGTTGCATTCACATTGCAAAGGTCTCTGGTTCGAATCCAGATGTGCCCACAGGGTTTAAATTTTACCCCGCATACAGCTTTGCTGCTGTGCGGGGCCTGCAGTGTCCACTATGAAAAAGAAATACGCAACCGATAAAAAAAATCTGGAACGAGACACTACGTTGGAATTTCTTCGAGGATCGGGTCCCGGAGGCCAGCGCAGAAACCGCAGAGAAACTTCTGTGCGTCTTCATCATATCCCCACCGGCTTTGTTGTTTTGGCGGACGAACTCGCCTCGCAAGCACAAAATAGAAAAGTTGCATTTGAACGTCTTCAAAAACACTTAAAGATACTGAACAAACCCAAAAAACGTCGCATTCCCACAACCCCGCCTCCCTCGATTAAAGAAAAACGAATTAGAGAAAAACACTGGACCTCCCGCAAAAAAGAACGGAGGCGCGTTTCCGCAAAAGAACTCTAGCATCATATGGCAGGAAAACTTTTCCTTTACGCAACCTTCGGTATTTTAGGAGGAGCAGTACTCCTTGGTTTTTTTATCTTTCCCGCAAAAGAGGAACTTCTGTGGACAAAAAAACAGGAAAATCCTTTTGCCGCGCAAGGCGTGCCGCCCGCCTTAAAAGAACCGATTGAGAAAATCTCTCCTTTCTTCTTGCCAAGTGAAATCCGAGGAGTATACCTAACCCGCTGGTCAGCGGGTTCTGCGGCACAACTCAACCAGCTACTCTTTATTGCTAAAGAGAAAAGTATTAACGCCGTGGTCATTGATATAAAAGACTTTTCAGGTTTTCTCGCCTATGACACAGGGGTTGCCCTGGCAAAAGAGATTGGGGCAGAGCAAGAGAACATCAAGAACATTACTGAATATCTTGAACTTCTTCATAATGCCGGCCTTTACACCATAGCCAGAATTACTGTATTCCAAGACCCAGTTCTAGCTGCCTCGCGTCCAGACCTTGCCATAAAACGCCTGTCTTCTGACAAAAGAGAAGTATGGACCGATCATAAAGGGTTGGCCTGGATGGACCCTGCTTCTCTTGAGGTATGGGAATACAACACAAGCATCGCAAAAGATGCTCTGCAGAAAGGCTTTGACGAGGTGAACTTTGACTATATCCGTTTTCCTTCAGATGGAGATATCTTTGACACCAAATACCCATTTTGGGATGAAAAAACCCCTTTAGAAGACATTATCCGCTCCTTCTTTGCCTATCTTAAAGAAGAACTTCAAGGGCAAACAATTTCTGTTGACCTCTTTGGTTTGACTGCTGCCAACACGTGGGATGATATGGGCATTGGGCAGATACTGGAAGATGCCTTCTTGTATTTTGACTTTGTCTCTCCTATGGTCTATCCTTCCCACTTTGCTGAAGGTTTTCTAGGATTGGAGCATCCGGACGAACACCCATATGAAATTGTGAATTTTTCCATGGCAAAGGCAAAGAAACGTCTAATGGAGAGCGGTCTCGCAGCAAAACTCCGTCCCTGGCTTCAATACTTTGACTTGGCGGGTTCCAACACCTCTTATACTCCAGCCGTGGTCAGAGAACAGATTCTCGCTACACAAGAAGCTTTGGGGGAAGACTACACAGGATATCTCCTCTGGAATTCATCTAACATCTACCCAAACCAAGAAATCAGAGAAATCGTTATGGGGCCCATAGAGGAGAATTCCGCTAAAGAGCAGCTTCTGATACAATAGAAGAATGCAAAAGACCATACTGGGATATCTCATATATTGGTATTTCATAAAGACCCCCAAGGAAATCCTGAAGGGGTGGCTCAATATTCTCTGGTTCAATCTGGAGTACTTCTCTTTGTTCTTCCTCCTCAAGACCTTGTTTTCTCCCTGGCGCAGAACGCAATGGGCCCATGGAAAAGGGTTTGACATTGGAAAGTGGCTGGAGGTATGGGCCGGGAACCTCATCTCCCGCCTTTTGGGCTCATTGATTCGCGTTGGCCTTATTCTGACCGGCATCCTTGTGGAGTTCGCACTGCTGTTCTTGGGGCCCATTGCCTTTGCCTTGTGGTTCCTTTTGCCTTTTCTCTTGATCAACTTCCTCTATCAAGGCGTATTCGTAGTAGAGTTTCCAGGCACTCAGTCATATCTCTTCTTGGCACTCTTTCTCCTCGGCAGCTTCTGGCTTATCCGCTCTTTTCTCAACGGTTACAATACTGCACGGCCATTAAGAAAGGCAAATACTCTTGCTGATTTTTTGAAAAATGAACAGAGAAAGCTTCGCTTCGTGTTCAATCGGCTTCTCTTGGATTCAAAGGAGGTCATACGGCTTTTAAAAGAGCAGGACCTCAATCAGACCGAAGAAATTCTTAACCTCACTCCGGCAGAATCTCCAGAAGATGTGTTGATTACAGCTGCCAGGGAAGATAAAAACTTTCAAAGGGTTTTGGTGCAACTGGGGGTCAACACGAAAGATATAGAAAATGTTGCCCGCTGGCTTTCCTCCCTACAGCAAAAGATAAAACAGGAAAGAAAATGGTGGACAAGAAAAAACCTAAGAAGATACGGAACACTGGGAAGACAATGGACCTCTGGATTTTCTCCTCTGCTGGATCGCTTTTCGCTTGACCTCACACAAGAAGTAAGAAGACAGGGTTTCCCCGAGTTAATAGGGCATCAAAAAGAGCTGCGAGCTTTAGAGCGCATCTTGGCAAGAGGTCAGACAAACAACGCCCTCTTGGTGGGAGAACCAGGATCTGGCAAGGAAACCTTGATTACGGCTTTAGCTTCAAAAAGCGCTCAGGGTGAAACCCTTCCAGAGCTCAACTACAAGCGTTTGGTGCAGCTCGATATTCCCTCATTACTCTCACATATAGATGATCCCGGGGAACGGGAAGCGGCCCTAGACGAAATCTTTAAAGAGGTTATGCAAGCAGGAAACGTCATTTTAGTTATTGATGACTTTCACAACTTCACGGACTCCTCAAAGAAAGGTCCTGGAAAGATAGACATTACAGGTGTGCTCACTAAGTACTTGGTTTCCCCAGAATTTCCCATTGTTGCCATTACTACTTTCACGGGACTACACCGGGATATCGAGCAAAACCCCTCACTACTCTCTGTGATGGAAAAAGTTGAGATAGGGGAGATATCAAACGAGGAAGCACTCCTTGTATTGGAAACCTTTGTTCCCACCTTTGAGAAACGATACAGGGTCTTCATCTCTTACCCTGCATTGCGGGACATTATTTCGCTTTCTGAAAAATACATTCAAGCAGTTCCCTTCCCCCGAAAGGCATTAGACATCTTGGAAGAAGCAATGGTTCACCTTTCCCAGGTCAAAGAAAAGATTCTCTTGCCCCGCCATATTGCAGGCATTATTTCAGAGAAAACCCAGATTCCCATAGGTGAGGTAGAAACAAAAGAAAAAGAGATGCTCTTGAACTTGGAGGATTTAATCCACAAGAGAATCATTAACCAGGTAGAAGCGGTCAAAGAGGTTTCCTCGGCCCTGCGCAGGGCACGGACCGAGATTGGATCTCGAAAGGGACCAATGGGCAGTTTTCTCTTTCTGGGCCCAACCGGAGTCGGCAAGACCGAAACCGCAAAGGCTTTAGCCACCATATACTTTGGTTCTGAATCTTTCATGATACGCCTGGATATGTCAGAGTTCCAAAACGTAGATGATACACGAAGACTTCTCGGTGCCCCGGGAGAGGAAGGCCTACTCACCACTCCCGTTAGAGAAAGACCCTTTTCTCTTATCCTTTTAGACGAGCTTGAAAAAGCGCATTCAAACATCCTCAACTTGTTTTTGCAGGTACTAGACGAAGGGCACATTACCGACGGCCTCGGGAGAAAAGTGGACTTCACCCACACCATTATCATTGCCACCTCAAACGCCGGATACCAGATTATCCTTCGCGCTTTGAAAGAAAAAACAGATTTTCCTTCCATTAAGCAAGAAATCTTTGATCACTTGTTTGAAAGGGGAATATTCCGCCCAGAGTTTCTGAACCGCTTTGACGGAGTTACCTTGTTTCAGCCTTTAACAAAAGAGAATCTTCTCGGAATAGCAGAGCTCATGCTCGCCAAACTCCAGAGAAACTTAAGAGAAAAGGGGATTGAACTTCAAATCACTGAGCCTTTAAAAGCAAGAATCGCAGAGCTCGGGTACAATCCTCAGTTCGGAGCAAGAGACATGAGAAGGGTTATTCAAGACAAGGTAGAAAATGCCTTAGCTACCGCCTTGCTCAGAGGAGATATGAAAAGGGGAGATACGGTAAGCATAGATCCTGAAACATTTGAGATAGGACAAATCGCATAATCCTTAGCCAGGCTAAGTTATACAAAGCCCCGCACATAAATCACTTATGTGCGGGGTTTTGCCAGGTACTAGAAGCATAGCTTCAGTACCTGGCTTCGCTTTATTTGTGCTTATTCAAGCTGCCTGCAGGGTAGTGAGCTTTGCTCTACTACCCTGTGGAGAAAGAGGGGAAAACTGCCCTATTTAGGCCTATCAAAATGGAGTATACCAGTGGTTGACTGGTATCTTCGAGTGGGATATAGTGAAACCAACGTGGGGAATTGTGGATAACTCTGTGAATAACTAGCCCATTTTGTGGATAACTCCAAATGCTTATTGGCGAGTATAGACACACGATAGACGAGAAACGAAGGTTAGCTATACCTTCAAAAATGAGAAAGCAGCTTGGGAACGAAGCTGTTCTTACACGAGGCCTAGATGGCTGTTTAACGTTATATCCAACCCAGGAATGGAAAAAAGAATCAGAGAAACTTTCAAGAATTCCTTCCTCCTCACCCGAAGGCAGAGCATACGCAAGAATTATGCTGGCTGGGGCTGACCAGGTTTCCTTTGATTCTCTGGGAAGAATCCTAGTTCCAGAGTACCTTGCTCAATACGCAACGCTCCAAAAGAATGTGGTGATTGGAGGATTGAATACGCGCCTTGAGATTTGGGATGAGCGAAAATGGGATGATTATAAGAAAAAGGCAGAAGGAAGCGTGGAAGACTTTGCCTCAAAGCTTGGTGACGTAGGAATCTAGTATGCATACCGCCGTCCTCTGCGACAAAGTGATTGAATACTTGGACCCCAAGACAAATCAGAATTTCATTGACTGCACCTTGGGGAGCGGGGGACATACCTTTGAAATATTAAAACGTACGGCTCCCAAGGGACGGATACTGGGAATAGATCAAGACGAACAAGCACTTTTCATTGCAAAGGCAAAGGCCAAAGAACAAAAGGTGGGAGATCGGCTCTCCCTGGCCCACGGCAACTTTGCTACCCTGCAGATGATAACACAGCAAGAAAAGTTTAGGCCGGTGCACGGGATTCTCTTTGATCTCGGCCTTTCCTCAGATCAGCTGGAAAGAAGCGGGAGGGGATTTTCCTTTCAAAAATCAGAGCCGCTGGATATGAAGTTCAATACGGAAAATCCCACCTCAGCAGAGAAAATTCTAAACTTTTGGTCAAAACGAGACTTAGAGAGAATGCTTCGAGAATACGGAGAAGAGATGTTTTCTGGGGAAATAGCAGAAACCATCGTAAGAAGCAGAGCAGAGAAGCACATTAAGCGCACCGATCAATTGGTGGATATCATCCTCCAAGCAACTCCCAAGTGGTACCACGCAAAAAAGATTCATGCTGCAACCCGAACCTTTCAAGCCCTGAGAATTATGGTGAACCAAGAATTAGACAATCTCAAAGAAGCTCTTCCTCAATCCGTAGAAATATTGGAAAACCAGGGAACTCTGGTTGTAATTTCCTTTCACTCATTAGAGGATCGGATAGTCAAAAACTTTTTAAAAGAACATTCCCAGCTTCAGCTCCTCACAAAAAAACCTGTCATGGCAGGAGAGAGCGAGATAAAAAACAATCCAAGGTCAAGGTCGGCAAAACTGAGAGC
>JAUYJZ010000042.1 GCA_030698465.1 bacterium
AACTTCTCCTCCGTTTGCTCCTGGGGAGTTTGAGAAGGTTGCTCTTGAGGGGTTTCAGCCATGAAGTTACCCTTGTTGTTTTTTTGCCTCTTTTATAGAGAGATCAATTCTTCCCTGCTCATCTATTTTGATAACTTTCACAAAGACGGTATCCCCAACTTTCACCACGTCTGTTACCTTCTCAGTCCTTCCTTCAGCCAACTGGGAAATGTGAACCAGTCCTTCCTGATGAGGAAGGATTTCCACAAAGGCCCCAAAATCCATGATGCGCTTTACTTTGCCCTCATACAATTCTCCCACCTCTACCTCTCGCACAATCCCATTCACCATGTCCGCGGCCTTTTGCGCCATGGCAGAGTCGTTTGTGGTAATGAAGACCTCGCCTGAATCATCAATGTCAATCTCCACCCCGGTTTCATCCATAATTTTGTTAATCATCTTTCCCCCGGGGCCAATGACCATGCCGATCTTTTCTGGCTTTATATGCAAAACAATGATGCGGGGAGCAAAGGATGAGAGCTCTTCTCTGGGTTCTGGGAGGATTTTTTCAATGACGTCATCTAGAATCTTTAATCTTGCCTTTCTTGCTATCTCCAAAGTTTCCTTGAAAATCTGCTTGGTGATTCCCCTTACCTTTACATCCAACTGGATTGCCGTGATTCCTTCCCTGGTCCCCGCAACCTTAAAGTCCATGTCTCCGTGGTGGTCTTCGGGTCCTTGGATGTCAGTTAGTATGGCATAGTCCTTGCCGTTTTCGGCCTCCATTAACCCAACGGAAATGCCAGCCACCGGACGCTTAATGGGAACCCCGGCGTCCATTAAAGCCAGGGAAGAGGAGCATACTGAGGCCATGGAGGTGGAACCATTAGAAGATACCACTTCAGTCACAATGCGAATGGTATAGGGGAACTGGTCAATGGGAGGGATCACAGGAAGCAGGGCCTTTTCAGCTAATATGCCGTGGCCGATTTCCCTTCTCCCGGGTCCCCTCATAGGCTTTACCTCACCTGGGGCATATGGGGGAAAGTTGTAGTGGTGCATGAAGCGCTTTTTTCCAATGAACTCCATGCCTTCCAACAGGCGATGGTCTCCTGGGGCCCCTAGGGTGAGAAGGGATAAGGTTTTGGTTCTTTCTCGGATAAACAAGCCCGAACCATGGGTACGAGGAAGAAGCCCTGCTTTACCAGAAAGCTCTCGTATCTCATCTAACTTCCTGTCATCCACCCGCCTTCCTTCTTTTAAGGCCGCTTCATGAATCAGCCGGTCAATCTCTGACTCAAAGTAGTCCTTGGAAGGGTTTGCCTTCCCTTGCCCAGGGAACTTTCCTTCAATATAGTAGGCGAGCTCTGCTTTCAAGTCGTTGACTCGTTCCATGCGCGGCGCTTTCTCTCCCGTAAAGAGAGCTTCCCCAAGCTTTTCTCCCAAGAACTCTTTGCACTCTCGCTCTAATTCTGCATCACTGCCGGGCGCCTCAAAAAGAACCTTTTCCGTCTTTTGTTCCTTTGCAATCTTCTCTTGGAACTCCACTTGTGACAAAAGATAGGGTTCGGCAAATTCTAAAGCCTTCTGGAACATATCCTCTGAAACCTCGCTTCCCTCTGCCTCAATCATGTTAAAGCAAACCTGCCCATCTTTAGTGGTGGCAGCGATCATAAAGTCGAGATCTGATTTTACTCTTTCCTCATACGTTGGGTTCAAGATAAAGTTTCCTTCTATCTGCCCCACGCGCACTACCCCAACAGGACCTGACCATGGAATGTCTGAAGTGGAGAGTGCGAGGGAGGCGCCCATGAGCCCCATTAAGTCAGGGTCGTTTTGTCCGTCCCAGGAAAGCACGGTGCAAATGACTTGGACTTCTCGGTTAAACCCCTTGGGGAATAAGGGGCGTATGGCGCGGTCAATAACGCGGGCCGTGATGACTGCTTCGTCAGAAGGTCTGCCCTCGCGTCTCATGTATCTTGAACCCAGGATTTTCCCTGCAGCATAGAAGCGCTCTTCATATTCTACGGTAAGAGGGAAAAAGGGAAGGTTGTCTAAGGGGTTTCGGGACATGACGGCAGTGACCAAAGCCACGGTGTCTCCCATTCTGACTAAAACCCTCCCATTTGCTTGCTCTGCAAGGGAGGTTAACTCAAAGGAGATTTCTTTTTCCCCGAGCTTTATTTTATAATCTTGATCGTTGGCCATCGTGATTTCTTCAAAAGATACTTTCCTGATTCCTCTCCAAGGTCAATGAATTCATCAGTTGCCTCGCGAAGCTTGGTAGAGGTGGATTTCCCAAAGGCGAGTACCTCAACCCGCTTTCCATGGTTCTTTAGATATTCCACCAAAGGAACGTAGTCGCCGTCCCCCGAAATGAGTACAATCACATCAACCCCAGAGGAGTTTTTAATGGCGTCTACGGCAATGCCAACATCCCAATCCGCCTTTTTGAGACCTCCATAGTATTCTTGGAGGTCTTTCACCCTGGTTTCGATGCCTAATGCCAAAAGAGCATCAAAAAAAGGTTTTTCTTCCCCGGTCTTGGTTTTTACCACATAGGCTTGGGCTCGAATGAGCATTCTACCGGCAGTAGCAGTTTTTAGAATCTCACGAAAATTAACCCTAGCCTGGTAAAGGTTCTTTGCTGAATGATATAGGTTCTGAACGTCAATAAAAATGGCGACGCGCTGATCCTTGTTCTTAATAGACATTCTGGTTTACTTTTTCAATCCAATCTTTTTAATGAAGCTGTTGTAGCGTTTCTCGTCTTCTCTTTTGAGATATCCTAGCAGTGTTCTGCGCTTCGCCACGGTTTTCAAAAGGCCTCTCTTTGAATGGAAGTCTTTTGGATGTTTCTTCAAATGGGAAAGCAACCGCCGTATTTCCTCAGTTATTAAAGCAACCTGAACTTCGGGGGACCCTGAATCCGTGGCATGAATCTTGTATTTCTCAATCAATTTTTCTTTGTCTTTTTGCTGTAACATTGCTCCTTTTATATACCTTAAAAAATAAAAAAAGGCAAATACACTGTTTTGGTGGAACGTAATCCGCCTCTGGTGGAAACGTTCCAACAGCGTTTAAATTTTCTGCAAAAATTTATTACGCTGTGCCCCCAGTAAGAGTCGAACTTACATCAAAGGATTAAGAGTCCTCTGCTCGGCCATTGAGCTATGGGGGCAAAAGTCACCTGCGTGACTTTTGCCGGATTTGCGCCGTCCCGCGTCCCTGCGGGACGAATAATGCAAATCCCGGGCCTCCTTTAGGAAACCGCGGAACGCGAATCGTTTCCTAAAGGAGGTACATTCTCAAACTGCTTTGCTTTTTGCGGATTTGCGCCGCTTGCGATGTCCCGAAGGGACCGCAAGCGAATAATGCAAATCCCGGGCCTCTCTTGCAAAACTGCCGTAGGCAAATTGTTTTGTAAGAGAGGTACATTATATTGCGCACTCAATCTGCCACCAGGTCCCAAGACCGGTCCAAGAAG
>JAUYJZ010000007.1 GCA_030698465.1 bacterium
AGTACTTTCCGAACAGATCGTGGATATTCTTTTGCGCAATAACACCTATCCCTCTTTGTATATCATGAAGGAACGAACTCGAAAGGGAGTGCATCATAAAGAAAGCTATCATGTTACTTGGTCTGAAGAGGCAAGAGCGCAGCATACATTTGTGTACCCGGACGCAAAGGGGCGGAGTTTTTGGATGCTTCCTATAAAAAAACTAGAACGGAGAATATACCGAGGGCCAGTGTATAATCTTACTGTGGAGGGTGAGCATTCATATGTTGCTACCAATTTTGCGGTTTCAAACTGTGGGAAGGGGGGTGATGTATTTCAGTTTGTCATGGCGATTGAGGGTTTGGAGTTTGGAGATGCCTTGCGCCAGCTCGCCCAGAAAGCTGGAGTAGAGCTTCCGCAAAGAGACTCTGGCTTTGCGAGAGTGCAGTCAGAGCGAAAGCGATTCCAGGAGCTTTTAGAGCTTGCCTCTAAGTTCTTTGAAAAGCAGCTTGAATCAAAGTCGGGTGAGGCAATAAAGGAATATTTGAAAGGCAGGGGAGTTTCCGATGAATCCCTTGTTTCATGGAGAGTGGGGTATGCCCCAGATACCAGGCGCACCCTTCTGGATTTCTTGCTTGGACAAGGATATTCAGAACAAGAAATCGGCAGGGCAGGATTGCTCGTTCGAACTGAAGAGAGCGTATATGACAGGTTTCGCTCGCGCATCATGTTCCCGGTGTTTAGTCTGCAGGGGGAAGTAGTGGGGTTTGGAGGAAGAATTTTTGGCAAGGAAGGCAAAGACTTGGCAAAGTACGTTAATACCCCAGGGACCATTTTATATGACAAGAGCAGGATTTTATATGGTTTAGACAAGGCAAAGCTTGAAATACGAAAGCAGGATTCCTGCATTCTCGTAGAGGGATATATGGATGCCATTATGGCTCACCAAGCCGGGACCCAAAACGTGGTTGCAACCTCAGGAACCGCATTGACTTCCTATCATCTCCAGCTGCTGAAAAGGTATTCTGAAAACCTTCTTTTGGCTTTTGATATGGATGTTGCAGGAGATACTGCGACCAAAAGAGGCATTGAGCTTGCTCTGTCTCAGGGATTTACCTTAAAGATTGTGCGCCTTGAAGGGGGCAAAGACCCAGCCGATATTGCATCAAAAGACCCCAAGGTGTGGCAAGAGGCCATAGCGCAGGCCTCCTCTATTATTGACTACTATTTTGAAACTACCTTTGCTGCATTTGACAAGACGACGGCAGAGGGCAAAAAAAAGGCTGCAGCCCTTCTCCTTCTTGTTATTTTCAAACTCCCAAACAAGATTGAGCAAACCCATTGGGTTCAGCGCCTGGCAGAAGAGCTGGACGTGAAGGAAGAGGTGGTTTTTCAGGAGTTGCGCAAGGTAGAGCAGGGGCCTTTGCCAAGAGAAAAGATAGTCTCTCTTAGCCCTGCAGAAAAGAAGGGCAGAAGAGAGCTGATTGAGGAGCGCATCCTCATTTTGTTGTTTCGTGATCCAGAGAACTTAAAAAAACTCAAGGAAGGGGATACGCAACTCATGTCTTTTAAAACACAGGAAATTGTGGCCGGCCTTCAGGGAGCAAAAAACTTGGAGTTTTCTTCTTTGGAAAAGGTGTTTTCAAAGACCAACCTTGAGTCAACAAAGCGCCTCGCCCTGCTGGCTGATTTGGAAGAGGACGAGGAAGGAATTCAAGACGAGTTCCTCCTATGCTTAAAATCTCTCATGGTCTTTTCTTTAAAAGAACGCTTAGAGGGGATTATCAAGGAAATTCGAAAAGCAGAAGGGGCAAAGGAATCTATAAAGCTCAACTTGCTTTTACAAGAGTTCCATGAGATAACCAAGGAACTATTAGTTCCCCCCTACGGGGGGAGCTGAAAATTTTGTAAACAAAATTTTGCATAACAATATATATGGCAAAAAAACAGAAAGAAAAAAAGAAGCCGACAAGAAAGAAGGTGCAAAAGAAGGTTAGCGCCTCAAAGAAAAGGAAGCTCCAAAAACCCGCCTCATCGGTGGGTGCGCCAAAGAGGCGCAAACCTGTAAAGAAACAGGTAAAAAGCAGGAAAAAACCCTTACTCCCAGAAGAAACGCTTCGGAATCTTTTTGAGAAGGGCCAGCCCCGGGGGTTTGTGACGTTCTCTGAGATTTTGTATGATTTCCCCGGCATTGAAAAAAACATTGCCGCCTTGGAGGCTTTGTATGAAAAATTAGAGGAAGCAGGAATTAAGGTAGAGGAAGTAAGGGAATATCTCACGGTCCCAGGAAAAGAGGAGGCAGACAAGAAAAAGGTAGAGGAAGAGGCCCCCTTGGATTCTGTGCAGATGTATTTAAAAGAAATAGGCAGGATTTCTTTTGTTACCGCAGAGCAGGAAAAGGAACTCGCAAAGCGCATTGAAAAGGGGGATATTGAATCAAAAAAGCAGCTGGCGCGAGCAAACCTGCGTCTTGTGGTTTCTATCGCAAAGAGGTACGTAGGGCGCTCTCCCAACCTCACCCTCCTAGATCTTATCCAAGAAGGAAACCTTGGTTTGTTCCGGGCCGTAGAGAAGTTTGACTGGAGGCGGGGATACAAGTTTTCCACCTATGCCACCTGGTGGATCAGGCAAGCTATAACTAGGGCTTTAGCTGACCAGGCGAGAACCATTCGTATCCCGGTGCATATGATTGAGACTATCTCAAAGTACACCCAGGTAAGGAGAAGGCTGCTGCAGGATTTGGGCAGAGAGGCCTTGGCAGAAGAGATTGCAGCTGAAATGGGTCTTGAGGTAGAAAAGGTTCACCAGATCCAGCGAATCTCCCAGGAAACCGTGTCTTTAGAAACGCCTGTCGGGGAAGACGAGGAAGATAGCGTGTTAGCTGAGTTTGTGGAAGACGAGAAAGTGCCCCCTCCTTCCGTGGAGGCAGCAAGGAATCTTTTAAAAGAACGCTTAAAAGAAATCTTAATTGACTTGACGCCAAGAGAGCAAAAGATTCTTGCAATGCGTTTTGGCCTGGAAGACGGTGTGACTCATACCTTAGAAGAAGTGGGGAGTGAGTTTGGGGTCACAAGAGAGCGCATCCGGCAGATTGAGGCGAAATCCTTAGAGAAGATTCGAGACCACAGGTCTTTAAAGAAACTCCGAGGATATTAAAACTAAGTCTCACTTAGTTATTCATACCTTAGTTAAACTAAGTTTGAGAGGATGAGAAAAACAAAGCAGGGCATGCATGCCCTGCTTTGTCTATTGCAATTCTCTGTTTTTTTCTTATAATGGTAGTGCTATCATATTCCGCGGTAGCTCAGCTGGTAGAGCGACTCGCTGTACATTGAACGAGTTTTGATGGTATACTCAAGTGTGTATGCCAGAGAAACGAACATATGCCGACCGTGCTGAGTATTTGACAAAGGCCGTTGCAAAACGCAGAAGAAAGCTAAAGGCAATGGTTGTAGAGTACAAAGGCGGTAAGTGTATCCTTTGTGGGTATAAGCGTTGTGTGTGGGCGTTTGATCTTCATCATGTTGATGGAGCAAATAAAGAATTCGGTTTATCTACTCGCGGTCTCACCCGTTCTTGGGAAAAGATTAAGGCTGAGGCAGATAAATGTGTGCTCGCATGCGCTAATTGCCACAGAGAAATACATGCTGGCATCGTGCAGCTTCCTGGAGGAATCCAGGTTGAAAAACGGGGTTAATTGTCGGGAAACCTAAGGCGAAAGCTAAGGCAATCCGCAGCCAAGCCTATCATTTTGATAGGAAGGTTCAGAGACTATACGCCCCGCACCCAGACCGGGTGGTGAGATAGTCCACGCCATTATGAAAGTAGTGGGTTACGTGTAACGAGATGGTCGTAGGTTCGAATCCTACCCGCGGAGCCAAATTGTATGTTGCGAGTTTGTTGCCTCGGCGCTTCGCGCCTCGGCAGGCAGATTGTATAGTATTTGCCAAGATTTTTTGGGTTCAATCGCCACCTTTTGCGAAAGCAAAACGCGGTTCGCCGTTGCGAAGCAACGGATAAACGAAGTTTATGAGCCAATCCTTTTTATTCCGCCGAAGGCGGAAA
>JAUYJZ010000011.1 GCA_030698465.1 bacterium
AAAAGCCCTCTAAGAAAATTCTATGACACTTTTTCCTCTTCTTGCATCTCTTGTATCAATTGCGTACGCTGCATTTTTGGCCAGGTCGGTTTTGCGTTCACCCGGAGGGAACCCTGCAATGCAAGAAATTGCAAAAGCCATTCAAGAGGGGGCTATGGCGTATCTGAAGCGGCAATATCTTACCATTGCCGTTGTTGCCTCATTCATGTTTCTTGTCTTGTGGTTTGTGTTTGATGAAAACAAGGGAATTGCTATTGGATTTCTCGTTGGGGCCATAGCCTCAGCTCTTGCAGGATTTTTGGGAATGATGGTTGCAGTTCGGGCCAATGTGAAGGTTGCACAAGCTGCAAAAAGTGGTCTCGCAGGAGCATTTTCGCTTGCGTTTCGTGGGGGGGCTGTAACCGGGTTTTTTGTAGTGGGGTTAGCATTGTTTGCAGTTGCAGGATTCTATGCCGCAACACACGACCTCCATGCCTTAGTAGGGCTTGGTCTTGGAGGGTCTTTAATATCGGTTTTTGCAAGATTAGGTGGAGGTATTTATACCAAGGCAGCAGATGTTGGAGCTGATATTGTGGGAAAGGTGGAGGCTGGTATTCCAGAAGATGACCTTCGAAACCCAGCTGTTATTGCAGATAATGTAGGTGACAACGTGGGGGATGATGCGGGCATGGCAGCTGACCTTTTTGAGACATATGCGGTAACCATGGTAGCTGCCATGCTCTTGGGATCTTTATTGTTAGGCGGCATTCCTCACATCATTGAGCTTCCTCTTTTAATTGGAGGAGTTGCAGTTTTTGCATCTATTTTGGGAAGTTTTGTAGTAAAACTCTTGGGTAAAAGTATTATGCAAGCCTTGTATCAAGGGCTTTTGTTAAGCGCTGTTCTTTCACTTGTTGGTTTTTTCTATATTTTATCTCAGTTAGGATTTGGTGAGACTCTTTTGCCCTGGTTTGGCGCAATGTTTGTAGGAGTTGTGGTAACTCTTTTAATGGTGGGGATCACTGAGTATTACACCTCAAAGAGTTTTAGGCCCGTTCAAACCATTGCAAAAGCTTCTGAAACCGGTTCTGGCACAAACGTGATTATGGGGCTTGCTTTTGGCATGGAAGCTACCATCGCTCCCATTCTGGTCATTGTGGCTGGCGTGCTTCTTGCCTACAATTTTGCTGGTCTTTATGGAGTAGCACTGGCTGCGGTTGCAATGCTTTCTTTGGCGGGGATTGTAATAGCAATAGATGCTTTCGGGCCCATTACCGACAACGCAGGGGGAATTGCAGAGATGGCAAATCTTTCTGAATCTGCCCGTGAATCCACCGATGCGCTTGATTCAGTGGGAAATACCACAAAAGCTGTCACAAAAGCTTATGCCATAGCTTCAGCCGGTCTTGCTTCTCTTGTGTTGTTTGTTTCGTATACCCAGGAACTTGTCGCAGGTGGCCTATCAGCAAGCGAGTTTCGATTTGAGCTTGGGAATCCGTATGTGGTAGCCGGATTGTTTTTGGGAGGAGCACTACCCTATCTCTTTGCTTCCATGGCAATGAGGGCTGTGGGGAAAACAGCCGGTTCTGTTGTGGAGGAGGTGAGAAGGCAGTTCAAGGAGATACCAGGGATCATGGAGAAAAAGGCAAAACCAGACTATGCAAAGTGTGTTGATATTGTGACTAAGGCCGCTCTCAAAGAAATGATTTTTCCTACCTTGCTCGTTGTGATCTCCCCTGTGTTGGTGGGTCTGCTGCTTGGGCCAGAAGCCCTGGGAGGATTCTTAATGGGCACCATTATTACCGGCCTCTTTGTTGCAATTGCGATGACGTCTGGCGGGGGAGCGTGGGATAACGCCAAGAAGTTTATTGAAGAGGGAAATTTGGGTGGAAAAGGATCTGAAGCTCACAAGGCCGCAATTACCGGAGACACGGTAGGGGACCCCTACAAAGACACGGCGGGCCCTGCTATTAATCCCTTAATTAAGGTGGTGAACATTATTGCAATATTACTGGCAACCTTCCTGGTATAAAAAGAATATGGACTATTCAGAGTTTCTCAACTTCTCGTTTTTCAGCAATACTTTTGAGGCGTATATAAGCGCTCTCGTAGCAGGACTTGCCGTTTGGTTTGGGCTGTGGGCTTTCCGCGTTCTGGTGATACGCCAGATGCGAAAGTTTGCCTCTCGTACAAAAACCGACATTGACGATCTTGTTGTTGAAATCCTGCGTTCTTTCAACCTTCCCTTTTATCTTTTACTGGCGGTAGGGGCAGGCGCTCAATTTATTCTGTGGCCTCCCCTTGTGAGTAAGTTTGGGTCCTGGATTGTAATTGTTGTTCTTGTATATGCTGCCATCCGCGCCTTAACGCGCCTGGTTGATTATTTCTTTTCTCGCGTGGCAAAAAAGCGCCTGGTTGAGGATGCTGACTTTGACCCGTCTGCAGTACGGCTTTTGAGCAAGGCCACGCGCTTTGCAGTTTGGGCCGTGGCCCTTCTCTTAGTTGTCCAGAACCTGGGATTTGACATTACGGCCCTGGTTGCGGGGCTTGGCATTGGGGGCATTGCCATTGCCTTTGCGTTGCAGAATATCCTTTCTGACATCTTTTCCTCCTTTTCTTTGTATTTTGACAAGCCTTTTTCCACCGGAGATTTTATCATCGTGGGAAACGACATGGGTACGGTAAAGCACATTGGCATTAAATCTACCAGACTCCAGACCCTGCAGGGTCAGGAACTTGTCATTCCCAATAAAGACCTTACCGGGTCTCGCGTGAACAACTATCGCAAACTTGAGAAAAGAAGAGTGGTGTTTTCTTTTGGGGTGATGTATGAAACCAAGGCAGAGAAGTTGAGAGCGATTCCAGCAATTGTAAAGGAAGTTGTAGATGGCATTGACCTGGCGGAGCTTGACCGTGCGCATTTTAAGGAGTTCGGGGATTTTTCTTTGAACTATGAGGTGGTGTACTATGCCAATACAACACAATACAACCAATATATGGATATGCAGCAAGAGATTAATCTACAGGTAAAAGAGCGCCTGGAAAAAGAAGGTATTGAGTTCGCCTATCCAACCCAGACCGTATACGTGAAAAACTAATGGTGCAAAGAACCCTCAAATACTACTATACCAAAGCAAGAAAGGAAGGGTGGGCCCTTCCTCAATTTAACTTTTCTTGTGCAGAGCAGCTTCAAGGTATCATTGAAGCGGGAGTTCATTTGAAAGCCCCTTTGCTTTTGGGGACGTCAGAGGGAGACAGCAGATTCTTGGGGAAAACCCAGGCAGTTGCATTGGTGGAATCATACCGGAAAGATACGCGCCTCCCCATATTTTTGAACTTTGACCATGGGAAATCCTTTGAGTCGGTAAAAGAAGCAATTGAGGCTGGGTATGATGCAGTGCATTTTGACGGCTCTGCTTTTCTTTTCAAAGAGAATATTGCCATTGCGAGAAAGGTGGTTGCGTTGGCAAGGAAAAACAGAATATCCGTGGTGGAAGGCGAGTTTAGTGAGATTCCGGGGAAACACTCCTCTTTTCACAAAGGGGAAGCTCCGCTTTTAAGCAAGGACTCTTTTACCGATCCTGCGCAGGCCAGAGAGTTTGTACGCAAAACCGGGGTGGATTCCTTGGCAGTGCTTATTGGTACGGTGCACGGCATATACAAGAAAAACCCCAATCTTGATTTGGAAAGGTTGCAGGAAATCAAAAAACATGTTATGTCTTTTCTCGTATTGCATGGGGGGTCTGGAACCCCGCCCCGCGACCTTTTGGCGGCAGTCAAGACAGGGGTAGTAAAGGTGAATATCTCAACTGAACTGCGAGCCGCTTTTACCAACACCCTTCGGGAAACGCTGAAAAAGGAGCCAGACGAGATTGCTCCCTATAACATCTTTGTGCCAAGCGTCCGGGCGGTGCAAAAGGCAGCTGAAAGACATATTCAATTCTTGGGTTCTGCAAACAAAATATAATGATTTCTTTATCTGCAAAAAAGAGAGAAGTGCTGGGGAAAAAGGTGAAAGCCCTAAGAAATGAGGGCCTTATTCCGGCCGTATTGTATGGGCCGGGAGCCGATCCCTCGGTTTTGTCTATCGCAAAAAAGGAATTTGATACAGCCTACAGACAGGTAGGGGAGAGTTCTCTTGTTTCTTTAGAGGTGGATCAAGCAAAAACTCCGGTGCTTATCAGGGGAGTACAGAGGCATCCTTTGTCAGGTGACCCCATTCACGTGGATTTCTATCAGCCCCGTTTGGATGAAAAAATCAAAATCATGGTACCTTTGCACTTGGAAGGGGAAGCCCCTGCCGTGAAGGATTTTGAAGGCACCCTTATTCAGAACATGCATGAAGTTGAAGTATCTGCTTTACCCCAGGATCTTCCAAACGAGATTATAGTAGATGTTTCTTTGCTTAAGGCTCTTGAAGACCGGATTTTGGTTGAGAATCTGCAGGTTGATTCTAAAGTAGAGATTCTAGCTGAAAAGGATTGGATTGTAGCCCAGGTGGTTGCAGCAGAAAAGGTGGAAGAAGAGTTGGCAAAGCCGCAAGAAGAGGAAGCAGCCGCAGTTGAGGCGGTGGAAAAGGTGGAAGAAAAGAAGGAGGAAGAGGAAGAACCAAAAGAAGGATAACGCATGGCAAAGGGTTTTTGGGGGAAAACCTTCCTGTCCTTGCTCTTGGTG
>JAUYJZ010000017.1 GCA_030698465.1 bacterium
CTCGATAATATCGTTGTTTGGTTCTATGCTTTAATCGTTGGGCTTTCGGGCCTTGCCGCCTTTGTTATGATTGTGTGGGGAGGAGTGCAGTGGATGACGTCTGCTGGCAACCCCACAAAAACCTCTGACGCAAAAGACAAAATACAAAAAGCCCTGTTAGGGCTCTTGCTCGTTTTGTCTTCCTTTCTCATTCTACAGGTTATTAACCCGGAACTCACCTCCCTGAGAATAACGGGGCTTACTCCTATTGAACAGAGAACGCCACTCACCCCCCAGCTGCCCTCAGCTTCTCAGGGGGAGATAACTCTAAGTGCAAACGGACAAGAAGGGTCTTTACGAATCCAGCCCGGCGGGACTGTAACACTTGCATGGAATGCACCGGGATTTTCAGTGTGTCAGGCGAGCAGCGACCCCCCTGGCATCTGGGAAGGAAGCAAAGAAACAAGTTCTTCTGAGGCGCTTGGTCTTTTAAACGAGGAGGGGAACTATACTTTTGGCCTTGCCTGCTTTGCGGCGACCAATTCTGTAACCAAAACTGTGAACGTGCTCGTTTCCTCCTCTGAAATCATTGATGATACCGTACCAACCGCAGATCTGAAAGCAGAGGGGTACGATGGTCCACTTGATTTCCCTTCCGAAGAATTGAGGAGTGCTCGCGTCGAGTTCTCCTGGACCTCAACTGGAGCTGACCGCTGCATGGGAGAAGATGAGTTTGCGTTCCCTGGATCGAATACTTCTGGGGAAATTCCTCTGCTATTTATTGGCCCCACAAACGGCATACATCGCTACACCGTCACCTGCCTCAATCTTAGCAATGGAAACTCGGCATCAGATACGGTAATAATTAATGTAGAGATTTAGCTCTCCTTCTTCTGTTTGCCGTAACGTATTATCACCCTTCTCTCCTCTCCCTCGCCCGCGCTTTCGGTTTCAATGTCGCTTCGTTCTTGTAGTTCCATGTGAACTATTCTTCGCTCAGCTGGAGACATGGCGGGGAGCTCTTTTGGGGTTTTTAATAAGGAAACCTCGTCTGCTGTAGTTCTCGCAAGCTCCCTCACATAGCGTTCTTTGTTCTTTTGATAATCATTAATGTCCAGCGCCACATATACCGGCTCTCCGAGTTTTCTCCTCACCATGGACTTTAAAATATATAGAATCTCTGCCGTGGTCTGGCCTTTTTCTCCAATATACAGCTGGGGGTCCTGACAGGTAACGTCTATAGCAAAACTCCCGTCTTCTTTTTGAGAAATCCGAATGTCCCCTTCAAGCCCTATTTTGTGCAAGAGGTCTTTTGCTGTTTGTTCTATAACTCGCAGAGTATCTTGCCCCATATTATGTGTCGTTTGTCGTTTGTCGTTTGTTGTTTGTCCTAACAATATACCACTGCTGCCCAATAGAAAACAGGGATGTTGTTATCCAGTAGAGCCCGATGGCAGAGGGTAGTTGAGATACGATAAGGAGGGTGAGAACAGGGAAAAAATACAGTGCTTGCTTTTGAAAGGTTGCGGCAAAACTCTTTTGGTCTCCTGGTGGGTGCTTTTGTGCCATTTGTTTGCCTTGGAAAAACTGGAATATCGCAGCCAATATCGCCAGCACAAAAGAGCGTTCTCCAAGGTCCACCATGCCCAAAAAGGTGGGGTCAATAAATCCGGGATTATTCACAAACCCATAGAGAAACTGCAGCTGCTCTTGCCCCAGCCCTTTCCAGAAGACCTGATACAGGGCAATAAGAAAGGGGAGTTGGATTAAAATAGGCAGGATACCTGCAAAGGGGTTGACTCCTTCTTTTTTGTAGAGCCCTAGGAGTTCTTTTGCCTGTTTGTCTCGGTCCGTTTTGAGGCGCTCTTGAATTTCTTTTGCTTTTGGCTGAAGTGCAGCAAGTTTTCGTTGTGCCACCACGGCTTTTGCCGAAAGAGGGGCAAAAGCAAAGCGCACAAGTAGCGTTACCAAGATTACTGCAACGCCAAAATCCTTGCCAGGAACAAGGTTATATAAAATGACGAGAGTGTTAAAGAGTGGCTCAAAAAGAACGGTGTGATACAGGGAAAAAAGAAAATTCATAGAGGTAATACCAAAGAGGCCTTGGAAAATAGTTTTTCAATATAGTCTTCTGCCTCCTTAAGACTGTGAAGCGAAAGGCCTGGGAGCGCAATTAAAACGATGTCATGGGGGCTCTGTAAGGAATTCTGCTGCGCACTCAAGGCTTCTTTTAAAAGACGGCGCATACGATTTCGTTCCACCGCCTTTTTCGCAACACTCTTACTTATGACAATCCCGAAGCGCGAGACCTGTCCCTTGGAAGGCTTTGCCTTCAAAAGGAGCTTTCCTTCCTTGGCACTTAAACCATTCCTGGAAACCGTGCGGAAGTCTTTTGTTTGCCGCAGTCGCTTGTCTCTGGAAAGAGCCATACGACTATGCCGTTAGGCGCTTTCTCCCCTTTTTTCTGCGCCGCGCCAGCACTCTTTTCCCGTCTTTGGTCTTGCTGCGCTTTCGAAATCCGTGGGCCCTGGCTCTCTTTTTTTTCTTGGGTTGATACGTCCTGCTCATAGTGCAAACTATACTATAAAGAATGGGGCGTGTCTACTCCTTTTCCCTTTTCACTTGTTTTCCCCAGGTTTTGCACACTAAGACACGTTTTAATCTTAACTTTGCCCTGCCCCTTGCCAGGGGATATAATGGTGCTGTACCATGGATTTTGTTGGCATCATCAACAAAGACATGGGTAAAAATCAAACCTCATTCAAAAAAGGTCATGCCGTGCCTAGAGGGTGGGTAGAAAAAGTAATCAAGGCTCTGAAAGGCAAGAAAATCCCCGAGTCGCAACGACTCAAATATGTGGGGCGTAAGCTGTCTGTAAAAACAAAAAGAAAAATATCACAGAACAGCGCCTTGAGAGGCGAGAAACATTGGAAGTGGAGGGGCGGGGTTACCAAAAATAAGGAGTATGTGAGCTGGCTAAAAAACAGGCGCAATAGACTTCTGGCTTTGGCCACGGGACAACACTCTTGGGAAGAGTGGCAGGAGTTAAAAAGGAAGCACAACTACGCCTGCGCTCTATGCGGCAGAAAAGAGCCTGACATTAAATTAACGGCTGACCACATTACCCCACTCAGTAGGGGTGGGGCGAACTGGATTTCAAATATCCAGCCGTTGTGCAAGGGGTGCAACTCTAGAAAGGGTGGGCGACTGACAATAACTTCACAAGCATAATCAAAACATCGTGAATAAAGAAGAACTCTGGCAGGCGACCCTGGCCCAGCTCCAATTCAAGCTCTCCCCCGCCAACTTCGCAACCTGGCTCAAAAATACCTTCATTCTCTCAAAAAAAGAGGGGACTCTTTTTGTTTCTGTCCCCAACAACTTCTCCAGGGAGTGGCTGGAGCACAAATACAATAAGATAATCTTTTCTGCCATTCGCAGCTTGGATAGTGAGGTTAGAGAGATTCGCTATACCGTAGAAAAGGCCTCGCAAAAACCCCGAGAAGCTTCCCCTCGATCCATGGCTGCCCCACAAGAAGATCAGATGGAATTCCCGGAGTTCCGGGTTGACCGCTCAACCAATTTAAACCCTCGCTACTCCTTTGACAACTTCATTGTAGGCCCCTTCAATGAGTTAGCACACGCAGCCTCTTTGGCCGTTGTGAAAACCCAGGGGAGTGTGTATAACCCCCTCTTCATATATGGGGGGGTAGGGCTTGGGAAAACCCATCTCCTTCAGGCAGTTGGCAACCAAATCATAAAAGATTCCCCTCAAAAGAAATTGAAGTATATTTCTTCAGAACGCTTTACATCGGGCGTGGTTTCCGCCATTAGAAACAAAAATGTGGACGCCCTTAGGTTCTTATACCGGGAACTTGATGTTCTTATTATTGATGACGTGCAGTTCTTAGCTGGAAAAGATAAAACCCAGGAAGAACTCTTTCATACCTTCAACACGCTGTATGAAGCGGGAAAACAGATTATCTTTTCTTCAGACCGCCCCCCAAAAGCAATCCCTGCTTTGGAAGAGCGCCTTAGGTCGCGTTTTGAGGGAGGGATGGTGGCTGATGTTTCCCTCCCTGATTATGAGACAAGGATTGCCATCCTAAAAACCAAAATGCAAGAAAAAGAGCTGCACCTTGATGATGAGATTTTAGACTATGTGGCCTCCCATATCCAAAGAAACATTCGGGAGTTAGAGGGCGCCCTCAACCGCCTGGCTGCATTCTCTCGTCTTAACTCGGGCAGGATTCCGGCGCTGGCCGAGACAAAGACCCTACTCCGCACGGTGATCCAAAGCCCCAACAGGGTGGCAAACCCAAAGAAAATACTCCAAGCGGTTGCTGAATTCTACGACTTAAAAGAAAAGGATTTAATGGCCCTGTCTCGTAAAAAGGAGGTGGTAAGGCCTCGCCAAATTGCAATGTACCTTTTGCGAGAAGACCTAAAAGGTTCCTACCCTTTTATTGGGAAAAGATTTGGTGGGAAAGACCACACCACCGCCATTTACTCTTGTGAAAAAATAGCCCGGGAACTCCAATCTTCAGAGGTTTTGGTTGATGAAATCGCGTTAATACGCCAGCGCATATACAGTGGATAACCAAAGGGAGGGCTTTCACCCCGCGCTTGTTTCTTTTTTCTTCCCCGCGTTCTCCACATCCTTTCCAGAAGAATATTTGTTCCCGTATGGGAAGAGAAATATTATTATCCACAGCACCAAGTATAATAATATATACTAATAATGAAAACCCAGATACTAAAAGAAAATCTTAAACAAGCCCTGGCAATTGTGGAAAGGGCAACGGCGAAAACCCCCACCCTCCCAATACTGGGGATGATTTCTGTGGTTGCAGAAAAGAATGCCCTGGAGCTTTCGGCAACAGATCTAGAAATTGGCATTCGCTGCAAGGTTTTGGCGAAAACAGAAAAAGAGGGAGGGTGTGCGGTCCCCGCGCGCCTTTTATCCCAGTTGGTGGGGGCGCTCCCCGAGAGGGAAATTAAACTCAGCGCGCAAAAAGGGATATTGCAGGTGGAATCCAAAGAGCATCAAACAAACATAAAAATCCTACCCATTGACGACTTCCCCATTATCCCCTCCCGCCAAGGGGCTGAAGAAGCCCTAGAAATTGAGAGCAAGGCCTTTTGCGCAGGACTTGCCCAGGTTATCGGCATGGCGGGGCAGAACCAAACACGGCCCGAAATATCGGGGGTCCTAGTCTATCTTCAAGGAGACGGGATGAAGCTTGTTGCGACTGACAGCTTTAGGTTGGCGGAAAAAACCTTAAACCTGCAAAAAAGCCAGGCGCAAACAGGTTCCTTTATCCTCCCCGCAAAAACCGCAAAAGAAGTTATTGGTATTTTTGGGGATCTTCCAGGCAAGCTCAAGCTGTATTTTTCTCCAACACAGGCACTGGCTGATTATTCCGCAGAGGGAGAGACGGGGGGGCCGTCTCTTCAAATTGTTTCGCGGCTTATTGAGGGGGAGTATCCACGGTATCAAGATGTTATCCCAAGAGACTTTACCACAAAGGTGCAAACCTCAAAACAAGAACTTGTGTCTCGGATACGAGCTGCCTCGGTCTTTTCTGGCAAGATGCAGGATGCCAAGGTGGTAGTCGATCCCGGAAAGAAGGGCCTCGAGATTTCTGCCCAAAGCCCCGACATCGGGAGCCACAGCTCTTTTCTGGCGGCCCGAGTAGAGGGAGAGCGCCTTGAAACCTCCTTTAACTGGAGATTTCTCCTGGAAGGACTTGCAAACATAAAAGGGGACGAAGTGGAAATAAGTTTTGGGGGGGAGGGAGCCGCAGCCCTTATTCGCCCCCTGGGGAAGGAACAGTATCTCTACGTTGTCATGCCAGTTAAGGCTTAAAACCAAACTGCTTTGGTTTTAAGGGGTTTGCGCGCCGCGAGTCCTCGAGCGGCAATAATGCAAACCCGGGTCCTGCTTTGGAAAACTGCGGAGCGCAAATCGTTTTTCAAAGTAGGTACATTAAGGAGTTATAAGGGGGAGGGCTTTCTCCATAAATGCATTCCAGATGGGAGCGGCAACCACCACACCGGGAGCTTTTTGCATTGCGGTGTTGTCGTTGTTCCCCACCCAAACCCCAGCAGCGAGGTTTTTTGTGTACCCCAGGGTCCAGGCGTCGCGGTATTCCTGGGTGGTGCCGGTTTTCGCCGCAACCTCAAAGCCGGGAACTAAAAGCTTGGAGTTATTCCCAAAGACCGGAGCTCTTGCCTCGTTGTCCGAAAGAATATTAGTAATAAGGCGGGCGATTCCTGGCTCCATGATTTGTATTGCTCCATTGCTATTGCCCAAAAGTTCTCTTCCCCTGGAGTCCTCCACGCGCAGAATATCAGATGGGTACACCCGTTTCCCTTCTGTTGCAAAGACGCTGTAGCCAACTACCATGTCTAACAAATGAACCTCGCCTCCGCCCAAAACCAGGGAAGGGCCGTAGTTTGAGGGGTCCTTTAGGGTGGTGATACCAAACTCCTTTGCTCGCTTAATACTATCCTCAAGCCCGGCTAACTCTAAGAGCACTTTCACAGAGGGCACGTTCAGGGATTGGGCCAAAGCCTGGCGCAAGGTGACTTCTCCCCGAAACTTCTCGTCATAGTTTTGCGGGATGTATTCCTCATCTCCCCAGATGCCAAAGTTTGTTTCTTCATCCACCACCACCGTTGTATCG
>JAUYJZ010000023.1 GCA_030698465.1 bacterium
CCTCCTCGATCAAATACAACTTCTGAGATATTTTTCTCTGCCGCCTTCTTTGCCAAGGCTTTGCCTATTGAAACTGCGAGCTCAATCCCAGATTTCTTTTCTTTGAGTTTTAAGTCGGAAGCTGAAGCAAGAACCTTACCTGAGACATCATCTATGAGCTGAGCATACAGATGTTGATTGGAACGAAAAACCGAAAGCCGAGGGCGCAACTCTTTTCCTTTGACCCTGGAGCGAATGCGCTTGTGTCTCCTCTTTCTCTGTTCTGCTGTACTGATTTTTGCCATAGCTTTAAGCAGCTCCAGCGGCCCCAGCCGCTTTCTTACCTTCTTTTCTTCTCACAACCTCACCTGCATATTTAATGCCTTTGCCCTTGTATGGCTCTACTGGGCGCAATCTACGAATTTGAGCTGAAAACTCACCTACCTCTCCCTTACTGATTCCGGAAACAATAATAACATTCTTTTCAACCCCACAAGAAATCCCCTCTGGAATCTTGAGTTTTACAGGGTGGGAAAAACCCAGGATAAGATTCAGGGAATCCCCTTCTACTGCAGCTCGGTACCCGGTTCCTTCCACTTCAAGACGCTTTTCATATCCCTTCGAAACACCCTCCACCATGTTAGAAAGAAGAGTCCTGGTTAACCCCCACAAGGCTTTTGTTTGTTCAAAACGCTTCTTGGACAGAGATTCCTGGGGAAAGACCAAAAGCAAGTTGCCTTCTTTCTTTGCCTCAACGTCTGGGTGCAGGGCGAACTGAAGCTCACCCTTTGGGCCCTTTACCTTAGCCTCATGGTTCAAAAGCTCCACCTCTACGCCCTGTGGTATTTCAATTGGTCGTTTTCCTATTCTGCTCATGATAAATATGGATTACCATACATCCCCTAGAAGTTCTCCTCCCAGGTTCTGCTTTTTAGCTTCTCCGGCCGTCATTAATCCTTTGGAAGTAGAAACAATGGTAATGCCCTTCCTCCTTGCAATTCTTTCAAGCTGCGCTGTTGAAGCATACATGCGTTTTCCCGGTTTGGAAACGCGCTTGACGCCCTGAATCGCTGGCTTTCCTCCCTTATACCTTAAGATGAGTTCAATGGGGCGTTTGCTTCTTTTGGTTTTCAGCTCTACTTTTTCTACAAAACCGGTGCGCTCCAAAATCTTTCCAATCTCAAACCGAATCTTAGAGAAAGGAACTTCGAGGCTCTCTTTTTTGACGACCTGCGCATTCTTTATTCTGTTTAACATGTCGGATATCGGGTCTACCATGATGATTTCGTTATCCCTGGAATTAATCCTTTATTCGCCATTTCTCGAAAACACACACGACAAAGACCAAAATCTCGAAGAAATCCTCTTTTTCTCCCACATCGAAAGCATCTTCGGACAACACGAGACTTGAATTTTGGCTTCTTTTTGGATTTTTCAATCTGTGATTTCGTTGCCATATATTGAGAGTTTCCTACAACTCCTTTTGTATTGGAAATCCTAACGCCATGAATAATTCAACCCCTTCTTCCTTGGTTTTTGCACTCGTGGAAACGGTAACCTCAAGACCAAAAGGAATGTTCGCGCGTTCCGGAGAAATCTCAGGAAAAAACAAGTGTTCCTTCATACCAACAGTCAAGTTTCCTTGATGATCCACCATGGTCTGCGACAACCCTTGAAAGTCCCTTGAACGAGGCAGCACAATATGGACGAATCGATCTAGAAAATCGTACATCTTTTTGCCCCTTAGGGTGACCTTCACCCCCACTGGGGTCCCTTGGCGTAGCTTAAAAGCCGCAATGGATTTTTTCGCCTTGGTGAGTACGGGGCGTTGACCTGAAATCAAACCAAGGTCTTGTGCAATGGTATCTCCGATCTTTCCTGCTTCCTCACCGGTCTTTCCAGAAGCCAGCTTCCCAAAAGAAGAATTGAGAACCACCTTTTCAATGCGTGGAGCCGCCATACTGTTTTTGTACCCTAATTTCTTCATCAAGGAGGGAAGGGCTTTCTTTTTATATGTGTCTAGCATGTTTGCCATATGTGTTATACTTCCTCACCGCATTTCTTGCAAAAGCGCATCTTGTCTTTCCCATGAATTTTGTATCCGAGGCGAACGGCTTTTGAACATTTGGGGCACACGAATTGAACCTTGCTGGCGGAAATAGGATTCTGCTTTTCAATGGTCTGGCCCTTCTCCCCTGACTTGGTTGGCTTTCGGTGGCGCTTTTTAATATTCACTCCCTCCACCACAAGACTAAGATCGCCCGGGAAGAGACGTGTAATCTTTCCTTTCTTTCCTTTCTCCTTGCCAGACAGGATCTGCACGATGTCACCTTTCTTGAGTTTCATGTTGTTACAAAAGTTCAGGGGCCAATGCCGCTATCTTAACATATCCCCTTTCTCGAATTTCCCGGGGAAAGGGACCAAACATTCTTCCTCCTTTGGGTTCTTTCTCCTTTTCCAGAATTACCGCAGCATTCTCATCAAACTTAATATAGGAGCCATCCGCCCTTCTAAAGGGCTTTACCTGTCGGACCACCACCGCTCGAACCACCTCATGCGTCTTTACCTGACGCCTGGGTTCAGCCACCTTAACTGAAGCTATGATAACGTCACCAATCTCAGCATACCGCCTTCTGGTTCCACCCAACACACGAAAACACTTAATGAGTTTAGCTCCCGTGTTGTCTGCCACTTTCAGAGTTGTCTCAGGTTGTATCATATCTTTTTTATGATGATCCAGCGCTTATCTTTTGACAGCGGACGAGATTCTTCTATGACAACTTTGTCACCCTCATGAAACTGATTTTCCTCGTCATGGGCTTTATATTTCTCATGCGACCGATATCTGCGTTGATACTTTGGGTGGGCTTTTAACGTCTCAACCCGAACCACACGGGTCTTTTCCATTTTATCTGAAACCACGATACCGGTTAATTGTGTCTTTGACATGTTATGATTTCTGTTTCTCTTGTATTACAGTCAAAATTTGGGCAATATTCTTTTTGGTTGCCCGTATCTCCCTCACATTCTTCACTTTGCCTGCAGCCAGCTGAAACCTAAGGTCTCTGCTCTTTTCCTTTAAGCTTCTTGCCATATTCTCCAGCTCCTTTCCGCTCTTTTTCTTTAATTCCTGCAGCTTCATCCCGCACAAAATTAAGTTTGTTATCGTTATTGTTTTCCCCGTACAACGTGCCTCTGTTCTTGGACATTTTGTGCGGGATTCATCCCCCCTCTCTTTTTACCCAGCTTGTTTTAACAGAGAGTTTCGCTGCGGCTTTTCTCAAGGCCTCCTTTGCCATATCTTCCTTTATTCCCTCAATCTCAAAGATAATTCTCCCGGGCCGTATGGGAAATGCGTAGTGATCCACGCCTCCTTTCCCTCCTCCCATGGGAGTTTCAGCTCCTTTCCTGGTAATGGGCTTGTCAGGGAAGATGCGAATCCACATTTTTCCTCCTTTTCTTAGATAGCGAATAATGGCGCGTCGGGCAGCTTCAATCTGCCTTGCTGGGATCCACTTTGTTCCCTGAGACTTTAAGCCATAACTGCCAAAGGAAAGCTCGGTCCCCCTGGTTTCCAGGCCCTTGGTCCTCCCTTTCATCCATTTTCTGTGTTTTACCTTTTTTGGTGTTAACATGTTATTCAAATCGCTCACCCTTGTATAACCACACCTTCACTCCGACAGTACCATAGGTAGTTCTTGCTTCCTGCAGACTGTAGTCAATGTTCGCTCGCTGAGTCTGCAAAGGCAGGCGTCCTTCTTTTAAAACCTCTCTCCTTGCAATGTCGGCTCCCCCAAGGCGTCCTGAAACTTCCAAGCGTGCCCCCTGAATCATTTTGTTTGCCATGACTTTCTGCATGGTCTGCTTTAATACCCTGCGGTGAGGCATTCTCTTTTCCAATTGTTGGGCAATGTTCTGACCAATTAAGGCGGCGGACTCAAAAGGATTCTTGATTTCCCGAATCTCCAGGCGAATGTCCTTTATTCCAAGAAGCCTTTGCAACGCCTTTTTCACAATCTCAATGCCAGATCCCCCTCTTCCGATAATCAATCCTGGTCTCCCTGAGTTGATAATAACCGTGGTGCGCCCAGCGATACGCTCAATTTCCACAGACTCTAAAGAAGCATCTTTTAGGCGCGTTTGCAAGAACTCCCGAATGCGAAAATCCTCCTCTAGGGTTACGGCATACAGCTTTTTTGAAATCCAGCGAGAAAGCCAGTCCTTGGTTTCCCTGATGCGAAAGATTTTTGGATGTACCTTATGAGACATATACGTTCACATGGTTTCCCCCGACCCCCCTCTTTTCAAAACCCTCGGTTTT
>JAUYJZ010000027.1 GCA_030698465.1 bacterium
ATTGATAGAAAGGAGCGCCAGTGGAATCCCATCGAAATTCCACAACCCCTTTCCAGACGGGAGAATCCTCCTCGAGTGGATATAAGGGGACGGGAGCTTCAAGGACGCCAAAAGCAAATCCAGGGACAACAGCAAGAGTACTCAATATCAAAACAATTCCAGCAAATCGCATTGTTGTATTGTACCAGATTCTCTTCAAATTATCCTTACCGAGAGTAAGGTGTGGATAACTTAACCGAGTTAAGTTTTGGGGAAAGATTTTGTTAACACTACCCAGTCTGAAACAGACAGAGTTTCTGCCCGCTGAGTTGGGGAAATGCCACCTTGGCGAAGCCAAGTTTCTACTTCTTGCCTTGAAAGTTTGAGTCCATGCGAAAGATTGTTTCCCAGTTGCTTTCTAGGCTGTTTGAACCCAGCTTTTACAATATGAAAGAAAAGATCAGAACCCATAGGAGGCACCTCCCTTTTCGGTACAATCTTAAGTATTGCAGAATCCACCTTGGGTTGCGGCCAGAAAGCACTTTTACGCACAAACGAGATGATTTTAGGCTCAGCATAGAACTGTACTGACAAGGCGAGCAGGTTCATGTTTGGGGGCTTGGCGCAAATCCTTTGAGCTACCTCTTTTTGCACCATAAATACCATGAGTTCTGGTTTTCTTTCTGCTTCTAGGAACATTCGTATAACAGGGGAAGTGATGTAGTAAGGGAGATTTGCCACCACCTTGTATTTGTCCTTGCCGAGAGTAAGTTTCCCCCGCCTTACTCTCGGTAAGGAAAGGATATCGCCCTCAATAATCTGTACATTTGAAAGGTCTTTGACGGTTTCTCTGAGAATCTCTACCATGGCAGGGTCTTTTTCAACCGCAACCACCTTTTTGGAAGCTTGGGCAAGTTCTCTGGTTAAGGTTCCAATCCCTGGCCCTATCTCCAGCACAGTATCTTTAAGAGAAAGCTCGGACGCTCTCAGTATCTTTACTGTCACCCTTTTCTCCAGCAGGAAATTCTGCCCCAATAGTTTATCGGGGGCAGTATTGTTGCCTCGCAAAAGCTCTTTTACGGTTTTAATTGAGTATAAATCCATGTTTTTGGGGTGTGGATAGGGATATTGACTTTGGGGGTCATGAGCGTAGAATAACAAAGTAGGTATGAAATCTGCTAATCCTCTTTTGTATGTAGCCCTGACAGCTATTTTTTTGTTGTTGCTGCTTAGTTTTCGCACTATAGATCAGACAAGGGGCGTAGGCTTGGGAGCAAGCGTCTCTTCTGTTTTTGAACTTTCTTCCCAGAACGCCCCAGTTCCTGAGACCCCGGAATTAATGTTTGTGGCGCAAAATACCTTAAAAGCTGCCACTCCTCCCCTAACCATAACCCCGCAGGTGTTGGGGGCTATTGTGGGGCAGTTGGAAGCTGACATCCGCCCTGAGGCTGCAAGATATATTGTAGAGGAAGGAGACACTACGGCAAGTGTGGCTGAGCAGTTTGGGGTGTCTCTCAACACCGTTCTATGGACAAATGATCTTTCCAAAAGTTCTGTACTAAAGCCTGGCCAGGAACTCGTTATCCTGCCGACCACGGGGGCTTTGCACTTGGTGCGGCCCAATGATACCTTGAGCGAAATTGCCAGTTGGTACCAAGCAGATTCCAAGACGATTGTTTCCTTTAACGCTCTTGAATCTCCCTCTGCCATTTTTGCAGGAGACTTCTTGATTATTCCAAACGGTATTCAGCCTTCAGTTCTTCCACAGGGGAGACTTACCCCGCTTGCAAACTCATACTTCATTTACCCGATTCCCGCTCCTTATCGCATAACTCAGGGGCTCCATGCTTTCAACGCGGTTGATTTCTCCAACGGTGCTTGCGGGGAATCTGTGTATGCCGCAGCCGGAGGAATTGTGCAGAGGACAGGATATACCTCCATTGGAGGAAACTACGTTCGTATTATCCATCCTAACGGAGTGGTAACATATTATGGCCACCTTTCTGCCATTTTGGTAGCCCCGGGATCCAAGATTTACCAGGGGCAGATTGTTGGGTACACGGGGCGCACAGGCTGGTCTGCTACCGGTTGCCACGTGCACTTTGAGGTGAGAGGAGCTGCAAACCCATTTAGATAATTCCCACTTTTTATATAACAAAAAACCCAGCTTCAAAGCTGGGCCTTTTGTTTGTTTTACTGCTTTCCGGCACAGTCCAGGCAAAGCCGAGCTTCAGGGGAGGCTGCAAGGCGCTCTTGCGCAATCTCCTTTTCGCAGTTCTCACACGTTCCGTACTTTCCCTGTGCAACGCGCTCCAAGGCTGCGTTCACCTCTTTTAACTGCTGTTCTAGACTAAACTCAATGTGCAGCTTGGTAGAGTATTCTTCCACCTCCCCAGCCGCATCTTCAAGGTCTCCTTCTGGAACTCGGGGATACTTTGTATCCCAATCTCCTTTTACATCGGGATCTTTGCTTGCAAAAGAAGACAGCTCCCGCTCCAGCTGTTTCTTTTTTTCTTCTAATTTCTGTTTTGTTTGTTCTAGGAGTTCTTTGTTCATCCCGCACAAAATTAAGTTTATTAGTGTTGTTGTATTCCCATACAAATTACCTTTATTCTTGGGCATTTTGTGCGGGATTCATGGCGTTTGTAACTGGTCAACCGCCCTTTGGAAACTCTCAAAAGAGCTCGTGAGCAACAACTTGTTATTAATAACTCCGTACACAATACCAAAGTCTATCACAGAAAAGGTTTGGAAGCGAACAGGAATTCCTTGGTATGTAGAAAAGCTGAATGTTGCAGCGTATCCTGTTCCTTTCTTGTCAATGATGTCAAAGAAGCCCCGGGTGTCCTGTTCTAGGGTTTGCTCCCAGGACTGAAGTTGTTCTGTCACGCCTTCTGTTTCTTTTAACTCAAAGATAACCCCAAGGCGTTTTTTGTTGTCTGCATGATAAGAAAAGAGCATTATGCTTTCTGTGAGTTTTTCTTTGAGAGCCGGCGGCATTGTTATTTCCGATCTCAAAAGAAACTGTTTTGTTGAAAGAATACCCAGTTGAGTTTTCACCACAATATTCAAGAATCCAAGAGTAAGGGGAGATGAGAGAAGGGTCTTTAACTCTTGCAATAGTTCCCTACTATTTCCCAAGAGAAGTTCCTGTTGAGGAGCCTCAAAGAAAGAAGTGGGAACGGGTTCTGGCGTGGGGGTGGGCTCTTCTTTTGTCACCTGCTGTTCTTGCGCTGGTTCCTTTGTCTCGGCGCTCTCTCGCTGAAAAAGGTACCAGAACCCAAATGCTACAGCATTGAAGACCAAAAAGATGATAATTCCTGTGAGGAGAAAGCGAATGAAGAGCTTTTCAAACTTAGTGCGGGAACGAGGAGAGGCCAAGGGCTTTTGCGTCTGCCCTGGTTTTTTTGGGGCTGGAGTCAACTGCTTGACTCCAGCGGGCGATTTAGTGAACCCTTCTGGGTGAACGTTCAAAATCGCCCCGGGCTCTTTTTTAGGTTCTTGGGAAAGGATGACTTCGGGCTTTTGGCCGGCTATGCGCTCCCCTTCTTGTCTTGATTGCTTTTCTCTGACCTTGGCAATATCCTTTGCCATGGTGCGCACCTC
>JAUYJZ010000045.1 GCA_030698465.1 bacterium
AAGAAATACGGAGCAGACACGGTGCGAACCTATTTGATGTTTATCGGGCCCCTTTCAAAGGGTGGGGATTGGTCAGATAAAGGGATAGTGGGCATTTCTCGGTTCTTTAACCGCCTCTGGAATTTTGTTGACAGTTACAAAGAGGTAAAAGAGACAAATAAAGAGTTGGAGGTAGTGCGAAACCGCACCATACAAAAGGTGACCGAAGATTTAGAAAACCTCCGCTACAACACAAGCATCGCCGCCTTAATGGAGTACTTTAATGAATTTTCTAAAGCCCTTCCGTCAAAAGAGCAATTGAATACACTCTTAATACTTCTTTCACCTTTTGCTCCCTATTTAACAGAAGAACTCTGGGAAAAACTTGGCAACAAAAAAAGCTGCCATGAACAGGACTGGCCAAAAGCGGATGTGAATGCGCCAAAGGAAACACAGGTTCGGCTTGTGGTACAGGTAAACGGCAGGGTGCGAGATATACTTGAAGTCCCCCCCACTATTGCAGAGAAAGAAGCAGTCACCTTAGCTTTAAAACAAGAGAAAATCAAGAAGTGGTTTCCCGCGGGCAAGCCCAAAAACGTGGTTTTTGTAAAGGGAAAGATTTTAAATCTCGTTTCGTACTAATAAATTTTATTATATAAAATTTCAGTTTCCCCCGTGTCGGAAATTATTCAAAACTGAGGGTTTTGAAAAGATGGGGGGTCGGGGGGAACTGTATGATACGTATGTGCGGCATTGTTGGTTACATCGGCCACAACACAGATATTCGTGTTGGCATGGAGGCCCTAAAACGCTTGGAATACCGAGGGTATGATTCAGCTGGCATGGCAGTATACAACAAGGAGAAAAAGAGGGTGGATTCCGTAAAGGCGGTAGGCAAGGTAGTTGCCTTGGAAGAAAAACTTCAAGGCATGAATCTTAAAGGTAGCCCCTTTTTGTTCTACACCAGGTGGGCAACGCACGGAGGAGTGACGGAACAGAATTGCCATCCCCATACTGATTGCAGAGACAACATATGGGTAGCGCACAATGGTATCATTGAGAACTACCGGAAACTCAAAGAAGGACTTCAAAAAGAGGGGCATGTGTTTGTCTCAGAAACCGACACGGAAGTACTCCCTCATTTAATTGAGAAATTCTTTAAAGGAAATCTCGAAGAGGCAACGCAAAAAGCCCTCTTGTTAGTGAAGGGAGCATATGCTTTAGCCATCATTGCAAAAGACGACCCGGAAAAGCTAGTGTTGGCGCGCAATTCAGCCCCCTTGCTGATTGGTTTGGGGAAAGACGAATATCTTGCGGCTTCTGACCCCTCTGCCGTTATCACACATACCAACAAAGTGGTGTATTTAGAGGACGGGGAGCTTGCCGTGCTTACAAGAGAAAGCTTCTCCATCAGAGATTTTAGGCAAAACCATGTATCAAGAGAGGCAGAAGAAATTGACTGGGATTTTGAGGATGCGCAGAAAGGAGGATATCCTCATTTCATGGCAAAGGAAATCACAGAACAACCAGAGTCTATTACCAATTCCTTGCGGGGAAGGATACTTCTTGAACAGGGGGATGCAAAGCTTGGTGGGCTAGAACTTGTGAAAGACAGATTAAAGGAGATAGAGAGGGTACAGATTTTAGGGTGTGGTACCGCCTACCTTTCAGGTTTAGTAGGGAGATATATGCTTCAAGAGTATGCAGGAATACCAACGGAAGCTGATATTGCCTCTGAGTTTCGATACAGAAAACCGATTATAAATAAGAAAACAGGATATCTGTTTATCTCCCAATCAGGGGAGACCGCAGATACCTTAGCTGCCCTGCAGGAAGTGAAAAAGAAAGGGGGTCTGACCTTGGGTATTGTTAACGCCGTGGGTTCTTCTGTTGCCAGGGAAACTGAGGCGGGGGTATATAATCACGCAGGACCTGAGATTGGGGTTGCCTCTACTAAGGCATTTACCTCTCAACTCACGGTTCTAGCCCTGCTCACCTTGTTTTTGGGGAGGCAGCGGGACATGGCCCTGGTTATGGGCCAGAGAATCGCAAAGGAGTTAGCTGGAATTCCAGAGTTGGTTAAAGAAACCTTGGAAACTGCAGGTCCAGTAATGGAGCGGATTGCGGCAAAGTACCAAGGCGCGAGAGATTTTTTCTTTATTGGGAGAAAGTACAACTATCCTGTTGCTTTAGAGGGAGCCCTAAAGTTAAAAGAGATTTCCTATATCCATGCTGAAGGATATGGGGCAGGAGAAATGAAGCATGGACCCTTGGCCATGATTGATGAGAACTTTCCTACCTTTGCCTTGTGCCCCTCTGACTCCGTGTATGAAAAGATGATTTCTAACGTGCAAGAGATAAAAGCAAGGAGAGGCCCTGTTATTGCCTTGGCAACAAAAGGAAATGAAGAAATAAAAGAAATCGTAGACGATGTGGTGTATATCCCAAAAACATTGGAAATGCTTACCCCCATTCTTTCTGTCATCCCTTTGCAGCTCTTTGCCTATTATATGGGAGTGCTCAAGGGGCACGATGTGGACAAGCCAAGAAACCTTGCCAAATCAGTAACGGTAGAATAACTAAATGAGACAAAAACAATCCCATATCGTGGTGATTGGCGGAGGAACGGGTACCTACACGGTACTTTCCGGCCTAAAGAAGCATCCAGTACACCTTACTGCGATTGTTTCCATGGCAGATGATGGGGGTTCTACTGGTGTTTTGCGCGATGAGCTTGGAGTATTGCCTCCTGGAGATGTCCGCCAGTGTTTGGTTGCCCTGTCTACATCAGATCTTTTGATGCGGGAACTGATGAACTATCGTTTTCAGTCAGGAAGGCTGAAAGGACATAGCTTTGGCAATATCTTGTTGTCTGCTTTGGAAAAGACAACTGGAAGTTTTGATGCTGCAGTGGAAAAGGCTTCGCAAATCCTTCGCCTGGAGGGGGAAGTGGTCCCCGCAACCCTCAGCAAAGTTCGTTTGTTTGCCTCCATGAAAAAAGGGAAGATACTTCGAGGCCAAAAGAATATTCATAACGCAATGCTCCGAGGATTGCAAAGAATATTCTTAAGCCCTTGTGCAAAAGCAAATTCGAAAGCCCTCAGCGCTATTCAAAAAGCAGACATAATTGTGCTAGGACCGGGAGATTTTTATTCTAGCTTAGTGCCTAACTTGCTTGTGAAGGGCATTGCTCTTGCGATACAAAAAAGCAAGGCAAAAAAAATATATGTGTGTAACTTGATGACCAAAGCCAGCCATACTGATGAATGGTCGGTTTCTGATTACACAAAAAAACTCGAGTATTATCTAGGATGTTCGTTTGATATCATTATTTATAATAGCAAGAAACCGGAAAACTCTCTTGTGCGAAAGTATGCCAGAGAGGGCGAGCATTGGGTACGCCCTCCCCAAAAAAAGGAAAAGCGTTTTGTGGGCGGTGATTTGATAAACCGAAAAATTCTTCCTCGGCAAAAGTCAGATCGTATCTGGCGCAGCCTCATTCGCCACCATCCAGATAGGCTCGCCAGGGCAATCCTTCGGCATGCTTGACTGGGCCGATCATTCTTTGTATAGTCAGGGCACAATTAAAAAGGAGGGATGCCATGGCGCAAAGCATTCGAGACCAGGCCACGGTAAGAAGGGCTGGGGAGCAAGATCTCCGAGCCATGGCCGAGATTAATACAGCATCTTTCGCTGGCAACCAGGGGGATGTCGAGAAGGCTTTAGAATGGGTGCGGTGCTGGTTCCGAGCTTTTCCTCTCTATCAGTACTTTGTTGTTCAGGTTGAAGACAAGGTGGCAGGATATGTGGGGTGGCAGCTCCACGGTGGCTTCCTCCGTTCCCAGCCTGTTATCGAGCTAGAACAGGTTGCCGTCGCCGAACAGTTTCAGGGACAGGGTCTTGCCCCCCGTCTCTGCGAGGAAACCATGGATATGGTGGTAGAATGGGTGTGTGCTCAGAATCCCCATGTACAAGAGAGCGTTATTGCGGTTGTGTGGGTATATACGATTAACGACCCCGCACTCGCAGTATACGCACGCCAGTTCCGTGACCAGGTGCAAGGAATGCGCAATCAGTACGGGCACCGCTCCGAAAACATGCTCCGGGCCACGATTCCCATTGATCATCACCGCCAGCGACTCTAAGAGTTCTCTTTCAAGGGAGAATTCGGGTGCCATTTCTTTTAGATGGCACCCTTTTCATTATTGTTCAGAAAACTCCTTGTTTTAGGATATAATAAAAGATATTATGCAAAAGGATATCATGAGGTTTATCGCTCTTGATTTTGACGGGACATGCGCGCATTTTGACGCTGGAGGTTCCCGAGGTTGGTTTTCTATCTTTGTGCACCGAGGAATTCCAAAAGCGCATCTTGAGGATATCTATCGTCGAATACGCGAGCAGGGATTCTCTATCAAGAATTTTCTTGACGAATTACAGACAAAGATTGAACGTGAGCTCGACAGACAGGAAATATGCCGGGAATTTGAACAATGGCTTGGAAGGTCTCTCTCATTATATACAGATGTTATCCCTGCGATTCAAGAATGGCAAAAAGCCGGTATCCCAATTTTTGTGTTAAGTGCAGGAGAGCCAGAATACCAAATGCAAAAGATTAAGACATCTGGCATTCCGTATGATAGGGCAATGTTGATGCCCCAGCCTCTTGGAAAGGCAGAAGTATTCAAAAAGCTTCTAGGAGTATATGGGGAACCCGCCATCATTATTGATGACCGGTCGGATATTCTTGATGAGACTCGCAGGATGTTGCAAGATAGGCACGTAATAACTGCATGGATTCAGCGGCCAGGAAGTGAGTATGCACATGGCGAAGCCAAGTTCTTCCACATCAAGGCAGATAGTTTGAATGCTCCACAGGTCCGAAAAGTTATTTTAGGTGAGCGAAATGGTTGAATTCCTAACGCTTTTCTTATAGATATAAAAGTATGCAAGCTGTCATTATTGCCGCTGGCAAGGGTATGCGTATGCGGCCCCTGACCCTCAATCTTCCAAAACCCCTCTTGCGAGTGATGGGAAAGAGCATTTTGGAACGCAATCTAGAACAGCTCCAAGGCCTGGTGGATGAGGTTATTTTGGTTATCGGGTACAAGGGAGAGGCAATCAAGAAGTACTTTGG
>JAUYJZ010000048.1 GCA_030698465.1 bacterium
CTGGACGTGTTCATTAAGGTACCATTGGGGCTTTTTCAGGCTTTCTTTCGTATCTTTATTTTGGGCCCTGACATTATCTTTTCCAAAGGTGGGTACGGATCAGTTCCTTCTGCGGTCGCAGGGTGGATATTGCGAGTCCCCATCATCTTGCACGAGTCAGACGTTGTGCCAGGACTTGCCAACAGAATCGTAGCAAGGTTTGCTTCAGAACTATTCGTTTCTTTTCCCGACACTCAATACTTCCCAAAAGACAGAGTTACCCAAGTTGGGAACCCCATCAGAGGAGAAATGCTCACGGGGTCTAAAGAGGAAGCAAAACGCCTGTTTAATCTTCAGGGCAAAAAACCCGTGGTTCTCTTGCTCGGGGGTTCTCAAGGCGCACAAAGAGTAAACGACATGCTCTTAACTATTTTAGACGAGGCTTTGAAAACCTATGAAATAATTCATCAGACAGGGGAAAAGAACTTTGCAGAGATTGCAGCAGAAGCAGAAACGGTAATGGCAAAAGAGAGAAGGGGATTGTATCATCCTGTTGCTTTCTTAAAAGAAACAGAGCTTCGCCATGCGTATGCTGCAACTGACTTGATTGTTTCAAGAGCTGGGTCAGGTTCGGTATTTGAGATTGCTGCCTTAGGAAAACCCTCTATATTGATCCCTTTATCAGAAGCTGCCCAAAACCATCAAATAGAGAACGCCTATACCTACCAGAAAACAGGAGCCTGCATTGTGTTGGAAGAAAACAATCTCACCCCACACTTCTTTTTAGAACGAGTGCATTCTCTCTTTGCTGACAAAGGAAAACTCCAAAAGATGTCTCAAGCAGCATTAAACTTTGCCAAACCAGAAGCCGGCAAGGTAATAGCAAAATACATAATTGAATCCTTGTCTTCATAATTAGGTTATTATTCACAACCGCCTAAAATAAAACCATACAATACTCCAATACTAGCTAGTATTGGAGTATTTGCATATTTAGAGAAGTACAATAATAAAACAATTGTTATACTTTTGTACTATTGTACATAATACCTTAATAGAATTAAGAGTTCTTTGATTTAATTTAAGAAATATGCGGTTTTTTTATTTCAATTGCGAAAAAACACTCTCGGGGGCCAAAGCCAACTGCTTGGCTTTGGCGGGCATTTTAGCAATTCATCCCTGGATTGCGTAAAAAAATGCCCAGGGCTACAATAAAAGATATGAGAGTGAGAACAAGATTTGCTCCATCTCCTACAGGACCCCTCCATATGGGAAATGCTAGAACAGCCCTGTTTTCCTATCTCTTTGCCAAAAAGGAAAGAGGGGACTTTGTGGTTCGGGTGGAAGACACAGATAAAGAGCGCTCAAGCCCAGAATGGGAGAAAGATGTGTTGGAAAACCTGGAATTGCTTGGATTGAATTGGGATGAAGGACCAAGCACTACAGAGGACCGAGGAAGCTTTGGCCCCTACCGGCAATCTCAAAGAACTGAAATCTACAAAGAATATCTTGAAAAACTTCTGGCAGAAAAGAAAGCCTATTGGTGCTTTTGTTTAGAAGACGAACTGGAAGCCCAGCGCCAAGACCAAACAAGCAGGGGAGAGACACCAAGGTATTCTGGAAGATGCAGAACCCTTTCCGCAGCAGAACAAGAACAAAACAAAAAAGCTGGGAAGTCCGCCATCATTCGCTTTATCATAGAACCAAAGAAAGTTGTTTTCAAAGACCTTATCCGAGGAGAGATTTCCTTTGATACCTCATTATCCGGAGACATCGTCATTGCAAAAGATATGGAGACTCCACTGTATAACTTTACCGTGGTGGTGGATGACGAATTAATGCGTATCACCCATGTTATCCGGGGAGAAGACCATATTTCCAATACTCCAAAGCAACTCCTCATGAAAGAGGCACTGGGATTCAAGCAAGAAATCAAATACGCACATCTGCCCCTTATCTTGGGGGAAGACAAAACCAAGCTTTCAAAGCGCCACGGAGATAACTCAGTTACCAGATTCAAGAAAGAAGGATATCTGCCAGAAGCCATAGTGAACTTTCTTGCTTTGCTCGGATGGAATCCCGGCGACAGCAGGGAAATCTTTTCTTTGCAGGGACTTGTGAAGGAGTTCTCTTTGGACAGAGTACAAAAAGGGAATGCAATATTTAATATCCAGCGTCTAGATTGGATTAATGGTTTCTACCTCAGACAAAAGGACAAAAAAGTCTTAGCCAGGCTGACAATTCCTTTTCTTGTAGAAGCTGGGCTGCTAGAGGCAAACGGAAACGGAGAACAAAAGAAATTCTCTTTAAAGATACAAAAATCCTACCCCTATACTGTAAAGGAAACAGGGGAGGGGATTAGCCTTGAATTTCTAGGAAGCGTCGTTACCTTGTATCAAGAACGCCTAAAAAAACTCTCTGAGTTAGCTGAGTTAGCCGACTTCTTTTTCAAAAAAGAGTTGAGTTATGAAAAAGAGCTTTTGTCCTGGAAAGGCATGACCGAACAAGAAGTTAAGGAATCTTTGGGTACAACAAAAGAGTTACTCTCTGAGTTAAAAGAAGGAGATTGGACCAAAGAAAATCTAGAAGAAATGTTAATGGAAAAAGCTGAAGCAATAGGGGACAGAGGAAAACTGCTATGGCCCCTAAGAGTCGCTTTAACCGGAAAGAAAGCATCTGCAGGACCTTTTGAGGTAGCTGCAGTCCTTGGAAAGGAAAAAACGCTCTCTCGAATAGAGGAAGCGATCTTAAAACTCCAATGAAGGTTACCAAGGCATCGGGAGAACAAGAGATATACAACAGACAGAAACTCTGTAATTCTTTGAAAGCGGCTGGGGCTCCAAAGGATTTGGTAGACCGAGTATGCCGCATGGTAGAAAAGGAGATTACCCCCGGCATGACAACTCAAGAAATCTCGGAGCGCACCAGAGCCTATCTTTTAAAAGAAAGTCCTATGCATGCGGCCCGCTATTCATTAAGGCGCGGCATCATGGAACTAGGACCTTCAGGATTCTTATTTGAGCAGTATGTGGCAGCCCTCTTGAAAGAATACGGGTACAGCACCAAGACCAACCAGATAATGAAAGGGGAGTCAGGAGTATTTCATGAGATAGACGTATTCGCTTCCACAAAAGACACTCATTATATTATTGAAGCAAAATATCATAACAGCAGAGGAATTAAGTCAGATGTTACCGTTGTCATGTATCTGTATGCAAGACTTCTCGACATTGAAGAATACAAAAGAGAAAAGGAGAAAGAAAAACACACAGCTTGGCTTTTTACAAACACCAAATTCACGAGAAGCGCTATTCAATATGGCGCATACAAAAACATTAGAATGACTGGGTGGAAATATCCAAAGAAAGAAAGCTTGGAAAAACTCATTGAAGGAAAATCTCTGTATCCAGTAACCGTTCTTCCTTCGGTCAATCGGTATGCCACAGAACGCTTTGCGGAGCGAAAGCTGTATTTTGCAAAAGACCTTGTCTCTCTCAATCCCCAGCAATTCAAAAAACTGTTTGGCATTAACCAGAAAATAGCTCAGAATATACGAAAGGAAGCTATCTTGTTATGCGGACAAAACTAATTAGTTCCATTATTCTGCTGGGCATTATATTTAACATGCCTTCTCTTGTTGCGGCCCAGGAAGAAATAACTCCCATTCAAGCCCCAGAAACTGTGAAGGAAGCTCAACAGTTCGGAATTCAGATATTGCAAGGCATCCCAGGAGCGGTAAAAGAGGTGTGGAACAACCAGGCAGTACCTCTTTGGAGCAAGATGTGGAACTGGTTCCTTACTATCTGGAACCAATACATCTTTTCCTGGATCCAAGATTGGTGGGATAGGATTGCCTCTCTGTTTGGGCAAGAAATTGAAAAGAGGCAGCCTCTTTTAGAGCAAGAGTTCCAAAAGGAAAAAGAGGAATTAAAGCAAGAATTGCAAGAAAAGATTCCAGAGCCAGGAAAAACCCTATGGGAACACATCAAAGGATTCCTGCCAAGCAATGAAACAGAGTAGGTGCCCCTGGCCGGGGCAAGACCCCCAGATGATAGAGTACCATGATAAAGAGTGGGGGAGACCCTGTTTTGACGACAAGAAACTCTATGAATTCTTTTTGCTGGATACATTCCAGGCAGGTTTGAGTTGGACAATCATTTTGTCAAAGAGAAATAATTTCAAGAATGCGTTTTCCAATTTCAACACTGCAAAAATCGCAAGGTATGGCAGGGGAGAGCAAAACCGGTTACTGGGTGATTCCGGGATTATACGAAACAAGAGAAAAATAGAAGCTGCCATATCCAACGCTCAAAAGGTGCTTGTCATACAGAAAGAATATGGTTCCTTTGCCAAGTACCTGTGGGGCTTCACAAAAGGGAAGACCTTAGATCACAGGCCAAAGAGACTAAAAGACATCCCCACAACCTCAAAAGAGGCAGAAGCCATGAGTAAGGATATGAGGGGCAGGGGGTTTAGGTTCGTGGGGCCAACTACCCTCTACGCCTTCATGCAGGGCATCGGTATGGTCAATGACCACCTTGTATCCTGCTTTGCTTATAAAGAGGCTAGAAAGGCCGTTTCTGGGCGTTTTTAGACCTGTTCAAGGCCTTGACCCTTCACCTTTAGTTAAAGGTGAAGGGTTGACACCCCCTTAGAGGGGAGATATGGTTAGAGGAGAGTATACTTCGCATAATGTACCTTTAGCGATGTATAAGATACCAGTATTACACTTCTTATGGAAAAGAGTCCTAAAACCATTATCGAACATATGAAGGATTATCTTGAATACTCTGATGTGGAGAAAGGTTTGGGATATAAAAGTCAAGAAACATACGCCAGATTCCTAAAAAAGTTTTCTGACTGGCTTTCCTCTCAAAACCTCCAAACGTTAAAAGCTCATGAGCTCACAGATAAGCATATCTGGGACTACCGCCTTTTCCTGTCTCAAACTCTCCGCAAAACAACCAAAGAACCCCTTAAGCGCTCTACTCAGAACTATTACCTCATAGCCCTAAGAGGTCTCCTGACGTTCTTTACGGACCGGGATGTTCTTTCTCTCCCCGCAGATAAGATAAAACTTATCAAAGAAAAGGAGGAACGGGCAGTAAAGTTTCTTTCACTCGATCAACTCAAAAAACTCCTATCTGTCCCAAATACCACAACGCCAACTGGCCTTCGTGACAAAGCTATTCTGGAAACCTTTTTTTCTACGGGGCTGCGAGTTGCAGAACTGGTCAGCTTAGACAAAGAACAGATTAAACTAGGTCCTGAAACTCAGGACCTGGAGATTGTTATTATTGGAAAAGGTAACAGGCCTCGTCCCGTGTATATTTCCAAACGCGCCCTTCACTGGCTCCAGGAATATCTGAGAGCAAGAAAGGATAAGGAAAAAGCGTTGTTTATAAACTATAAGGGGCCAAAAGATGCTGACAGACGGCTTACTGCACGTTCCGTGGAGACTATCGTCAAAAAATATGCGCTGCAAGCTGGAATACCCAGTTTTACAAGCCCTCACACCCTACGCCACTCCTTTGCAACCGATCTCCTTTCCCAAGGTGTAGATCTTCGTCTTGTACAGGAATTTTTGGGGCATAAAAACATTGCCACGACCCAGATTTATACCCATATCACCTCAAAACAGCTGCGGGAGCTTCATCATAAGCATCATAGTTTAGGAGAAAACGAATGACCACTCCCCTATCTCCAGAGTTTGTTGCCGGGCTCACTGCGGGTGAAGGATGTTTTGACTTGCAGTTTCGGCGCGATATCCGCAAGGAGCGAAAGAACAACTCTGTCTACTACAGTTGGAAGGTTCAGTTTGTGATAAATCTGAAGAATAAAGATTTAGAGCTTATCAAAAAACTTCCGGATGTTTTCAAATGCGGAACTGTTCATACTCCTACTGGCTACGCGAGATTTTCTATACAAGATATCTATAACCTATATCACATTGTATTGCCGTTCTTTCGGAAACATCCGCCATACGGCAACAAGCAGAAGGACTTCGAATTATGGGCAGAAGCAGTAGCGATTCTTTACCAAAACAAAACTCAAAAAACTCACAAAGGCACACGCAGCTTTGCACGAAAGGTGTGGAGAAAAAAATCATTCTTGCAACTCCTTAAACTACATAAATTGATGCAGCCTTATAAATCTCTGCGACCTCAGGGTTATAAATGGGTTAAAGAGGCAGAGAGGTTCGGAGAGGCCCTAGAAGATTGATCCACCGCCAGTTCCACAGCGGAAAGAACCTAAAATAAGGATGGGGTGTACTAACAAAAAAATCGCCACTTTGACGATTCTCTTTATTAAAAGAAAGGGGGACGACTAGAGCTGTGAATTGATGGCAAAAATACAGATAGTCGTCCCGGGTTTGCCCCCAAGGAGGTATTGGGGGATAAGCTAATTATAGCTACTCTGAATTCCAAGTCAATAAGTTACTCTAACCTCCATACTTGTAAAACTTACTCTCGGTAAGTTATCCATACAAAAACCGCCCAATAAGGGCGGCTGTGTTTTAAGATATGTTTTGTGTGGCTTTGGAGTTTGAAAAACTCCAATCCATGAATCTCTTTCTATGCCTGTCAACGCACCACTCGTCCTCTTTTTTAAAGAGCGAGGGGTACACTTCCCGGAATTGCTTTAAGGTCTTTACCGAGGCAAAAGGAAAACTATTAGGTACGCTCTCGTTATAGGACTCCATAAAGCTTTGAAGAGAAATCCCCAACTGATTCTTTTCCAAATCGTTGTGTTTTTTGTTTCTCATTCTCACAACTTAATGATAGCACAAACCCAATGATAAAGCAATGTACCACCCAAACGGAAAGGCTGGCATCCCCATGAAGCCAGCCTTTAAGACCGGAAAAATACCTTTGCCTTCTCAATCATCTCGGAAACAAGCTCGTCTGTGAGCTTTTGCGGGTCGCCCCATTCCTGTAAACATTCAAGGTTCATACATTTGCCCTGACGTGTTATGGGAGAGTCGCAGAGCCCGCATATCTCCAGGTACCGCACATTGTTTACCACAAAGTACGGTGTTTCCAGTCCGGCGAATTTTGGTGAAAAGTGCTGGTCAGATTTTGGGGGTTCTTGTGGCTTAACCTCTTTTGGGGGTTCATCTCCTTTCGTCTCTCGGCGTAAAGCTTCTTGGGCGGCTTGAATTTCTTTTAGCACACTGCCTTTACCCCGTATTCTTTTCTTCCTTCTTTCTTTCCTTAAGGACATTTAACCTCCTCTAATGCAAAAGATGGATTCTCCCTTTCTTTTACTACGAAATAGAGGTTTCGTCAAACCCTCTCCCCTATCTGCTCTTTATCTAATGCCGGTATCACACTGAACCGCAATGTTTGTATACCCGTCTTTTTGCACTTCAAAAACACCAGTGGAGCAAAAAGGAAGCATACTCTCTGAGTCAGCAGACCGTATAGAATAGATGCCGGGTACAAGATTCACCTTAAACTCACCCGCAGCGTTGGAGCTAAACTCCTTTACCACCACCCCACCCTGATTGTCTGCAATAACAGCAAGCATAGTCTCAAACGGTCTGTCGGGACACTCCTCTCCCTCCCGCACCACCGGGCACAAAGGACCAAGCAGCACCATTCCCTCAATGCCACTTGTTAACTCTTCTGGGCAAGGAGTGAACTCGCAGTTTGGACCCGTTCTGCCAACAGCAGAACCATCAGAACAAATCTTTGCTTCTTGCGTGCAGGCTGTTGTTTTATTCTCGCCAGGCAACAAAAACACTGCAGCAACAAGCCCAAGTATAATAACCCCCATGAGAATAACAACAGCGATAAGAATCTTGTGCATATGGTTTCATTTTAACAAAAAATCGCCTGTTTTGCGATTGCCGCCAAAACCCTCAACTAAAACTTAATCTCATAATCCTTGCCCACGGCAAGTTATCCCCACCCCTTCGGGTCTGAAAACCCTTCAGGGTCTGAACGACTTACTCTCGGTAAGGCGGAAATAGAGGGGGAAATACATTAGCGGATGGGGGCGCCGGGAGGGGCTGGGCGCTCTGGAACAAGCAATACTGGGCCTTCTGGGGTGTCAGCGGCAAGCAGCATGCCCTGGCTTTCTTGGCCCATCATTTCTTTTGGTTCTAAGTTAGCGACAATAACAATTTGTTTGCCAACCAGCTCTTCTGGAGTATATTGTTTTGCAATGCCGGCTATAATCTGACGTTCTTCTGCACCAAGAGAAACTTTAAGCCGCAAAAGCTTTTCTGACCCCTCTACCGCCTCAGCTAACACTATCTCCCCTACTTTTAACTCAACTTCTTTGAATTGTTCAAATGAAATCATTTCACTTTTCACCAATATTCTAGCATCAACTCCACATTCCGTCGCATAAGGCACGTTGTACGACATTCATCTTTAATTTTACA
>JAUYJZ010000050.1 GCA_030698465.1 bacterium
TGGCGACCAGCTTTTTTTCTCTTGGAATTTTGGAGACGGGCAGGTTTCAAAAGAGCAGGCGCCTACCCATACGTATGACGAACCCGGAACTTATATGCCAAAGGTTGAAGTCCAAGACCCAAGTGGCGAAAGAGCAACCTGCGCTACGGCCTGGGTGATTGTGGAGTAATCCGATGGTTGATATACTACACCAATGAAACCGTTTCTTCTCTTCTTGCTTTCTATCTTTTTGCTCTCTGTCCCTGGGAACAGTGCTGCTTTAAATACAATTGCCCCTGCAAACGGAACTCAAGGAGTAGAGGTGGACGCTTATTTCCAATGGCAGGAAGTCTCGGGAGCCACCAAGTACGTTCTGGACATCGTAAAGTTCACGCAGTCAGAAGATAACATTCCCTCGAGCGTATGTGCGGGAGGAATCTGCTCTTTTGCATTTCTGGATCTTTCCATTGGACGAATTGAGTTTGCAGATTCTTATACTTGGAAGATAACTGCCTATAATCCAGCGGGGAATCCTCTTGATGATTCTGCCCCTGCAACCTTCACAACCGAGCAGGCTCCCGTAGTGCAGCCCCCTCCTGGTCAGCTTCCAGGGAACGGCGGGGAGATTCCAGGAGAAGGAGGACCCGCTATCAACCCCTCCATCTTTAACCCTATTTCTTCTGCAACCCTTAATGAGTTGTTCGAGAACGTTCTCAACTTTCTGTTTGGCATTTCCATTGTTATCCTTCCCATTATTATTATCTATGCTGGTATTCTTTTACTCACTGCCGGGGGAGATCCCACAAAGATTTCCCGGTCGCGCACCATACTCCTCTGGGCGATTATCGCCTTTGCCATTATCTTGTTGGCGCGGGGACTTCCAACAGTGCTCCGCAGCCTTCTTTAAATTCTTTTGACAAAGGTCTGGGAATTTGGTACTATTGTCTTGAGAATTAGCATTTAACCTTGACCCTTGGATGATACAGACATTCCAATCGTTCAATTATCTCAATGACAACCCCAATCTTGTTGGCGGCCTTTGGGGTGTTAGCACTAGGGATTCTTCTGGGATATGTACTGAGACAATCCCTTGCAAAACGCCAGGCCGGAACCGTAGAAGGGCTACTGCAAAAGAAGGTAGCTGCAGCAGAGAAGGAAGCAGAACAGCTTCTTTCTAAGGCTAAAATTCAGGAGGACGAGCGCAGAAAGGCTTTCCTCCAGACCGAACAATTACTCTTAAAGCGAGAAGCTGTCTTAGACAGTAAGCTTTTGGTATATGATAAAAAGGAGCAGGAGTTCTTTGCCAAGGTAGACAAACTCAAAAAGGAAGAAGAGGAACTCAAAGAAACAAAGACGGAAGCTTTACAAAAGTTAGAACAGGTGGCCAAGCTTTCTCGTGAGGAAGCAAAAGAGCAGTTGCTCAAAGGAGTCCAGGAAGGCTACGAAAAAGATATTCTAGGAAGGATTCGAAAACTTGAAGTGGAAGGGCAAGAACGCTTTGAAGGTAGGGCCAGGGAAATTCTTTCGTATGCCATCCAGAAAATAGCTGTGCCCGTGGTGCAAGAGGTTTCCACCACCACAGTACCTCTTCCTTCAGAAGACATGAAAGGGAAAATTATCGGCAAGGAAGGGAGAAACATTAGGGCCTTAGAACGTGCTGCGGGAGTGGAAGTTATTGTAGACGAAACCCCGGAAGCCGTGGTTATTTCTGGATTTGATCCATTGCGAAGGCACATAGCAAAGGTAGCTTTAGAGCGCCTAATGAAGGATGGCAGGATTCACCCAGCACGCGTGGAAGAAGAGGTGGCAAAGGTAGAACAAGAGATTGATCAGCAGATCAAGGAAGCTGGAGAAGCCGCAATCTTTGATGTGGGTATTGTGGGAAGCGATCCCAAGTTGGTTCAGCTGCTGGGAAGATTGAAGTTTCGTACCTCTTATGGGCAGAACGTGTTGCTTCATTCCATTGAGGTAGCTCATTTGGCCGGAGCTTTGGCAGCGGAAGTGGGGAGCAAGGTAGGCCTGGCAAAGAAGGCAGGACTCTTTCATGATATTGGGAAAGCCCTAGATCATCAGGTAGAGGGCTCCCACGTAGATATTGGCATGCGCGTGTTGGAAAAGTTCGGGGTAGAAAAAGAAGTGATTTCAGCCATGAAATCCCATCACGAGCAATATCCGTATGAATCCATTGAGGCGGTCTTGGTGCAGGCTGCCGACGCAATTTCTGCAGCTCGCCCCGGAGCAAGAAAAGACAGCCTGGAAAACTATTTAAAGAGAATTGCAGAATTAGAGAATGTTGCCAATGCCTTTGAAGGTATTGAAAAATCCTACGCCATTCAGGCAGGACGAGAGATTCGGGTATTTGTGAACTCAAAACAGGTATCTGATGTTGAGGCAGAGAAATTGGCAAAAGACATTGCAAACCGTATTGAAGAAGACCTGAAATACCCAGGAGAAATCAAAGTAACTCTGGTCCGGGAAAATCGATTCATTGAATACGCCCGCTAAAAAATAGAGCGAGAGCAGGGACTGTCCCTGCTCTGCTTTATCTACTCGATGATTTCTGAACCAAACTGAGCCCCCATTGCTTTATAAGCAATCCAGTCTTTTATTGCTTGACGACACTTTTCTTTGCTGCCATAGAAGTTAGTGAAAAATTCACGTTGGGTGACCTGGGGGAATGTAGCAATGCCAGTGTAGTCGCGGTAACTTGACCATCTATATTCTTCCAGTTTTTCAAGAGCGCCTAGGCGATCTTTTACTTTTCGTTCTTTCCATTTTGGCTCTGTCAGTTCAATGGGATTTGTATGAACATACGCGAATACCACGGCAAGTTGTTCGTCGCTTTGAACAGGCACTCCTCGGTATCGTGATTGGAAAAGGGGTCCTACTCGATTATATTGTTTGTTAAAATACATTGAGTAGCCCCCAAGTTTTCTCATGAAAAGCGAAATGCCTCCTTCTGTAACTTCATGTACAATCAAATGATAATGATTTGGCATCAGCGCAAATGCGAGTAGGTCCACGATTCTCTTTCTGGGTTTTTGTCGCATCGTTTCAATTCTTTGAGCGAGAGTAGGGGCAGTCCCTGCTTGGCCTCTCGCGAGTATATCCCACAAATGGGATGAGCTTTCATTATTAAAGAATTCCAAACCTAAGATAAAACGACTGTAATCTTGGGACCTGAGAAAGATGTTTCGTTTTTCCACGCCGCGATTCACGATATGATACATTCTCCCCACTTCAAGCTCTCGAGGTTTGCGAGGCATATATTGAGTATACCACGGATAAGGAAAGCAGAGCAGGGACAGTCCCTGCTCTGCTTTGGTTTCAACCCAGGGGGGTAATTTTACAGAAAACCGCCCTTGAAGGCGGTTTTCTGTTTTCTTGGAGCAGGTTCATACGTCAAATGAGAGTCCGCTAGAACCTCGCTTGAGAAGAGAAAAGATGCTACCATTTATTTTATGCAAGTTATTTTGGAGGTAGAAAACCTCACGAAAATATATCCAAAAGAAGAATTGCCTGCGGTAGACCACATATCATTCTCTGCGCGCACGGGAGAAATTGTGGGGTTTTTGGGTCCCAATGGAGCAGGGAAAACAACCACTATTCAAATGCTTCTTTCTTTACTCTCTCCCACCCAAGGGCGCATTAAGATATTTGGGAAAGATTTAGAGCAACACCGAGAAGAAGTGCTCTCGCAGATGAACTTTGTTGGCCCATACGCCTCTTTGCCCTATAACCTCTCTCCTAAAGAGAACCTCTTGGTGTTCGCGTATCTTTACGGAGTGCGAGACGCAAAAAACCGGGTGAAGAATCTTATTGAAGAGTTTCAGCTTTCAACACTCCAAAACCACAGGACAGGAGGCCTTTCTTCTGGTGAACAGACAAGATTGGCAGTGGCAAAAGCGCTTTTAAACAAACCCAAACTTCTGCTCTTAGATGAACCCACTGCTTCTCTGGATCCCGCAAATGCCAAAGCTCTCAGGAGCAGAATCACTAATTACGTCAGCAAGACGAACAGCGCCGTACTCTGGACTTCTCACAATATGCAAGAGGTAGAACAGATGTGCGATCGCGTTGTATTTTTAGCAAAGGGAAAAGTTATTGCAGACGACACGCCAGCAAATATTAGAAAACAGTTTCAAAAGAAAGATCTTGAAGAATTATTTATTGCCCTAGCTGAGGAAACAATATGAATACTTTGCATATCTACGGCATTTTGCTCAAGAATATTTTGCTGATTAGGCGGAGCTTTCCCCGGCTTGCGGGATTTTTTCTCTGGATTACCTTTGAGCTGTTTTTATGGGGGTTTATCACATTTTGGCTCCAAGATGTTACCGGAGATTCAGCAGAAATTAATTTTGCGCTTCTCTTGATTACTGCCCTTATTTTTTGGGATATCTTTCATCGTGCCGCACAGAGTTTTAGTTTTGCTTTTCTTGAAGATATCTGGGCTCGAAACGTCATAAATGTTTTTGCTTCTCCGGTGAGTAGAGGCGAAATGATTATGGGATTTGTCCTTTTAAGTCTTGTTCAGGCAACAATTTCATTTGTTTATATCACGATTCTTGCCATTTTGCTTTATGCTTTAAATATCTGGGAACTGGGGTTTTACGCTATTCCCTTGTTTATTAATCTTTTGTTTTTTGGATGGACCATTGGATTAGTCATTATCAGCGTTCTGTTGCGGTTTGGGCCTTCAGCTGAAATGTTCGCTTTCTTTATCCCCTTTGCCCTGCTCCCCTTCTCTGCGGTGTATAATCCGGTAAGCGCCTTGCCTTTGTTTATGCAAAACATTGTGCAGTTTATTTCGCCTGCCCATCTTTTTGAAGGCATGCGCATGATTTTTTTGGAGGGCGTTTTCCCTACCTCTCATATTATTTGGGCAACAGGGCTTAATATTGTGTACTTTGGGTTAGCCCTCCTTTTGTTTAGCTGGATGGTGAAGGTAGCCCGCAAGAACGGTTTCATTGCGCGCCTGGTCACAGATTAAGCTGGATATGCGCCAGAAAATAGAAGACCGCCCTTGAGGGCGGTCTTCTATTTTCTTGGAGCGGGTGATGGGAATCGGACCCACGTAATCTGGTTGGAAACCAGAGGCACTACCATTGTGCTACACCCGCATATTCAATTTTGGTCGGGGGCCAAAAGCCAACTGCTTTGCTTTTGGCGGATTTGCGCGCCGCGAGTCCTCGAGCGACAATAATGCAAATCCAGGGCCCGCTTTGAAAAACTGCTGAAAGCAAATCGTTTTACAAAGCGGGTATAGTTAATCAGCTTGTACAATCTTTCCTTCTGTCGGGCTGCTCGGATTCGAACCGAGACTAAATCCTCCCAAAGGACTAGTGCTGCCGTTACACTACAGCCCGATAATATGCCGGTGCGGTTTTATACGGCTCCGCAGGAGCTTCGCCTAAACCGCCCGCAAAAGTAAAGCAGTTTACTTTTGCCCATTATACGATACCCCGTAAACGTATTTTCTTATACCATCTTTACCTCCTTTTTTCAATCCGTGATATACTACAAAAATGGATTTCAAACATCTGAGAGCTGAGTTGAATATTGCAGAACAGGCAAAAAAATACGGGATTCCCCTGTGGCAGCATCCGCAGTTTCTGTTTTTGGTGATGGGGGTTATTATCATTCTCTCCTCCATCCTCTCCTATTTTATCGGCAGAAGGTATATTGCAGATCCCGAAGTCGTTGCCCTTTCTATCATGGGGTTGACTATAGTTCTGTTGATACTCGCTTTTATCATCACCAGAAGTTTTGAGAGGCTGGCCGAGGCTTCTCGTTTAAAGTCAGAGTTCATCTCTATTGTGTCTCACCAGTTGCGCTCCCCTCTTTCCAATATGAAGTGGATTGTAGAGTTCTTGGTTTCAGGGAAAAACCGCCGCAGCCAGGAAGAATACTTTCAGATGTTGCTGGAGAACTCGTCTCGGATGCAAGAGCTGATAAACGATCTTTTGACAGTGTCTCGCATTGAAGAGAGAGGGTTGGTGTCCCAGAAAAAGGAGTTTGCGTTTCAGGATGTTCTTTCAGAGGTTGTCTCTTCTTCACAACCCATGATTCGGGAGGCCAATATTGTCTTGAAAGTGGAGACAGTGGGAAAGCCGCAAAACGTGTTTGCTGACCCCCAACAGATTCGCCAGGTTCTTGAGAATCTTTTAGATAATGCCATTAAGTATACAGGCAAGGCCAAGGAAGCTACTTTGAAAGATGGGACAAGAGGCCGTACGATAACCATGCGTCTAAAAAGAGAAGCGAAGCATCTTCGCTTTGAGATTGAGGATACAGGAGTTGGGATTCCCCAGGCAGATAAAAAGTTCATTTTCCAGAAGTTCTTTCGTTCAGCCAATGCATTGCGCCAAGAAACCCAGGGATCGGGCCTGGGTCTCTATATTGCCAGATCCATTGTTAAAAGTTCCGGAGGGAAGATGGAATTCCGTTCAACAGAGCATAAAGGGTCGACATTTTGGTTCACCATACCATACGCATCATGAAAAAAATTCTCCTAATTGAAGACGAGTCAGCCCTGCAAAAGACCATGGGGGACGCCCTGTCGGGTGAAGGGTATGAAGTACTCTCAGCCTTAGATGGGGAAGTAGGTATTAAGCTGGCAAAAGAAAAAAAGCCAAGCCTCATTCTCTTGGATCTTGTGTTGCCAAAGATGACAGGGTTTGAGGTATTAGAACAGCTTCAGAAAGACGAGGAAACCAAGAGGATTCCGGTCATTGTGCTGACCAACCTGGAAAACCTCCAGGACATACAGCGGACAACAGAACTTGGAGCCACCACCTACCTGGTAAAGGCAAACTATGAGCTCGCCGAGGTCGTGGAAAAGGTGAAGGCAGCCATTGAGCAATGAAGGTTGAAGACCAGCAACTTCAGGCCTTTCTCATGGATTCGGGCCTTGTTGAGACGAAAGCCCTCAAAGAGGCCCGTTCTGAGGCGGGAAAAACCGGAAAACGCCTGGCTGATGTTTTACTTCACAAGGGATTGCTGGCAGAAGAGGAGATTATCAAAATGCAGGCCTATATTTTGGGCATTCCTTTTGTGAACCTGGAAAAAGAAAAGATTGCTCCCGAAGTTTTAAAAATTATCCCCGAACCCATTGCCAGATCCCATAATATTGTAGCGTTCCGCAAGCAAGGCCAGAATCTTGAGGTTGCCATGTTGGATCCAGAGGATCTTGCCACCATTGATTTTGTCCGAAAGAAGGCAAATCTTAAAATCCTGCCGCGTCTTACCACTTCAGAATCCATGAAGCAGATTCTTGTGCAGTATTCAAAGACCCTGGAAGCTGAGTTTGGAGATATCATCAAAAAGGAGGGAGGAGGCATCAAGATGATCAAGGAAAAAGTGCAGGGACCGGACCAAAAAGAGTTGGAAAAGGCGGCAGAAGATCTTCCCATCATCCGCATCGTGGATACCTTGCTCAAGCATGCTATTTTGCAGCGGGCCTCCGATATTCATATTGAGCCCGAAGAAAAGGAGGTGGTGGTGAGATATCGAATTGACGGAGTTTTAAGGGATGCCATGGTATTGCCGAGGCAAGCCGCCTCGGGCATCGTAGCGAGAATCAAAGTGCTGTCTTCCTTGAAATTAGATGAGCACCGCCTGCCCCAAGACGGGAGGTTTAAGGTGGAGTCAGAAGAATACAAATATTCTGTTAGGGTTTCCATCCTGCCGGTCTTTGACGGGGAAAAAATTGTCATGCGTCTTTTATCTGAAACCGCAAAAGCATTCACTTTAGAAGAGCTGGGGCTGCGAGGGGAGGCATTAGAATATGTTGAGCGCACGCTCAAGAAACCCGTCGGCATGCTCTTGGTTACCGGTCCCACCGGGTCAGGGAAAACCACCACCTTGTACTCTGCAATGGAGATTTTGAACGTGCCCGGGGTGAACATTTCTACGGTGGAAGATCCTGTGGAGTACCGCATGCCCCGTATTAACCAGACGCAGGTGAATCCCAAGATAGGGCTGACCTTTGCTACGGGCCTGCGTTCTCTTTTGCGCCAGGACCCAGATATCATCATGGTAGGAGAGATACGGGACCAGGAAACCGCATCGCTTGCCATTAATGCTGCCTTGACCGGGCATCTTGTGCTTTCTACCCTGCATACTAACTCGGCGGCAGGCGCCATCCCCCGTTTCATTGAAATGGGAGGGGAGCCTTTCCTTATTGCTTCAGTCCTCAACGTTATTGTTGCCCAGCGCTTGGTTAGGAAGCTAGCTGAAGAAAAGGAACCCTACAAGTTGTCCCAAAAAGATCTCAAAACCTTAGGGTCATGGTGTGATCTAGATAAACTTGTACAGCGGCTCCGGGAGCAAAAGGTCATTAAAGCCAAAGATACTCTTTCCTCTATCACCTTTTTTAAACCAAAGACCAGCAAGGAGGCAGAAGACGGATACAAGGGGCGGATCGGCATCTATGAAGTACTCCCGGTGACCGAGTCCATAAAAGCCCTTATTGTCCAAAGGGCCCCAACAGACAAGATTCAGGAGAGAGCTGAGGCAGAAGACATGGTTACCATGGTTCAAGACGGATTTGTGAAAGCAGCCCAAGGAATTACCTCTATTGAAGAAGTACTAAGGGTGATTAGTGAATAAGAACCCAAAGCAATGCCAATTTATAAATACACTGCAATCTCAAAGCAGGGAGAATATGTGAAGGGCGAGGAGGCTGCCAAGGACGAGCACGAGCTTGCCCAAGGCCTCCGCGAGAAGGGTTATATTCTCACCCAAGCCTTGCCTCCGGGTAAGAGAAAACAAGGATTTCAACTTTCCTCGGTGTTTTCATTCTTGTCAGGTGTTTCTTTGCAAGAAAAACTTATGTTCATGCGTAACCTCAAGGTTATGATGGGGGCCGGCATTGCCCTGCCAAGAACCCTTGAAGTGCTTTCTTCCCAGGCCCAAAGCAGGAAACTAAGAGTTGCCCTGCAGGAAATAAGAAAAAGAGTGCTTCAGGGACAACAGCTTTCTGAGACTATGAAGGCCTACCCCGCCATTTTCCCCGACCTTTTTTCCAACATGATACGTGCGGGAGAGGAATCGGGCACGCTCGATGTTGTCCTTTCCCAGCTTACTTTGCAGCTGGAACGGGAACACGATTTGCGCTCGAAAATTCAGGGGGCCTTAATCTATCCTGCCGTGATTATTACCGCCATGTTCGGCATTGGAATTTTAATGCTTATACTGGTGGTGCCTAGCCTGGCTGCCACTTTTAAAGAGCTTCAGGTTCCCCTTCCTGCCACCACGAGAACGATTATTGGGTTGGCTGAGTTTTTAACAACATTTTGGTATCTTGCCATACTCCTTTTTGTGGGAGTTGTGGCGGCCTTCTACCAAGCCCTGCGAACAAAGACGGGAAGGAATCTTTTAGATACCGTTCTCTTGAAAACTCCTATCGTGGGTCCGATTATAAAGAAGGTGAACACAGCCTTTTTTGCGCGCACCATGAGTTCTTTAATTGGGGCCGGCATTCCCATGGTACGTTCTTTGGAGGTGACCGCCACCGTGCTGTCAAATATACATTTTCGTAAGGTTTTACTTGAGGGGGCGCAAGAAATGCGAAAAGGGGTAAAACTCTCTGAAGTTCTGGGGCGATATCCTGCTCTGTATCCCGTAGTGGTGGTGCAGATGGTGGAAGTGGGAGAGGAAACTGGACAGACCTCAGACCTTTTGGCAAAATTAGCCGACTTCTTTGAGGAAGAGGTATCCAACATTACAAAGAACTTAGCTTCGATTATTGAGCCAGTTCTCATGCTTTTCATCGGAGCTGCGGTCGGTTTTTTTGCAGTTTCTATGCTCCAACCAATGTATTCTATGTTAGGAAGTTTCTAATGCAACATAGAATACATTGGTTACAGAGGGGGTCGGGGTGCAAGCAAACTGCTTTGCTTGCACGGGCAATGGAGGCGGAGCTCCCGCGGAGCCGTATACCATTGCCCTGGTGGTTGCTCCTATAGGAGCGAACGGCGCTTGCGGGAAGTGAGCGACGTAAGAAACCGAAGGTGTCTTAAGCTGGGGGTCGGGGTAATTTGTTCGCCCTCATAGCTCAATGGTAGAGCAGCTCCCTTTTAAGGAGTTGGTTGTAGGTTCGAATCCTACTGAGGGCACCAAAACAGAACTCAACGGCTTTTTCAAAGCCAGAAGGTGGGACGCGCGAAGCGCGTGTGACATCATTTGTTTTGGAAGTAGGTGCGAGTTTGGTACAATAGACACACCAAGCAAAGCGAGGTGGCACGAAGCAAGCAAAGCAGTTTGCTTGCGCGCAGGATTTAAAAACCG
>JAUYJZ010000053.1 GCA_030698465.1 bacterium
ATACACTGTTTTGGTGGAACGTAATCCGCCTCTGGTGGAAACGTTCCAACAGCGTTTAAATTTTCTGCAAAAATTTATTACGCTGTGCCCCCAGTAAGAGTCGAACTTACATCAAAGGATTAAGAGTCCTCTGCTCTGCCATTGAGCTATGGGGGCAAAAGTCACCTGCGTGACTTTTGCCGGATTTGCGCCGTCCCGCGTCCCTGCGGGACGAATAATGCAAATCCCGGGCCTCTCTTGCAAAACTGCCGTAGGCAAATTGTTTTGTAAGAGAGGTACATTATATTGCGCACTCAATCTGCCACCAGGTCCCAAGACCGGTCCAAGAAGCAACCCCCAGGGAGGTGAGTACCGTGTTTAAGAGAACCCAGGCGGTGTAAATGATGATAAGGCCAATGACGGCTGCGGTCAAGACGTTTTTCCCGGTGGTAAGGGTCCCGGGATTGTCTCGTGCCACCAGCATGTATAGTCCTCCGATCACAATGAATATAGGGGCCACAATGGGAACAAATATGAAGAGCACCCAGTTTAAGATGTTGTTGATAAGTCCAAACAAATCACAGAGCTGGCAGGGGTTTCCTTCTTCTCCACAAGGAACTAACCCCTGGGCGCCGACAAGGAAAGGAAGAAGGATCAGGGCGAGAATAGCAATTGATAGGATTCTTTTCATACTATAGTATCTTACCACATCCTGGTGCGCCCGGAAGGATTCGAACCCACATTAATAATTCACGGGAGCAGGAATGTTTTTAAACCACCCAAATTCTTTAGCTGTTTTTCTCCTGTGACAATTAGCACATCTAATATCACATTTTTCAATTTCACTTTGAACTTTTTGCAGTGAGTAGCGATTCCTCATCAATAACGACACTTCTTTAAGTTTGTTTCCCCTGTGGTCAAACTCTAGAACTACAATATCCGTTTCGGCGCAATCTACGCAGGGATGTGTTGATAAATAATTGCGAATATAATCTTGTGTCTCCAACCTAATTTTTGCATTTCGCTTTTTTGCTTTATTCAGATAGTATCCCTTATTTTTCTCGTAGTGACTTTTTACGAAAGCTCGAGTACATTGTTTGCACTGGTATTGTAGTAAGGCCAAATGTTGTACCCTAAAGTTAAATTCATCTAATGGCTTCCATTTTTTACACTTTGTGCACTGTTTCATTGGCTCAATTATAAACCCAGAAGCTTCGAAATGCAACTACGATTCCGAGAGCAGGTCCTTTTTAAGTTACGGACACAAAGATCAGCTAGTCAGGTTTTGTGGGGTTAAGGATGTGCCCTCGAGAGGATTCGAACCCCTAACAACGATTCCGAAGATCGTCATGATATCCGTTTCACCACGAGGGCAATTTTGCTTCAATTCTAGCATTCTGAATTGAAAAGTTCAATGATTTGAGATAAGCTTGAAACCATGAAGGCAACTCTTCCAAAAGAGGTAAAAGAGGTTATTTCAAAGATTGAAAAAGCTGGTTTTGAGGCGTATGTGGTGGGAGGATGCGTGAGAGATTTGTTTCTCAAAAAAGAACCCAACGATTGGGACGTTGCTACCTCGGCAACCCCAGAGCAGATTCAGAAGCTCTTTTCAAACAGCTTTTATGAAAATAAGTTTTTTACCGTCACCGTCTTGACCGGCAGCAAGGACCCCCGCTTAAAAGAGATTGAGGTAACCACATTTAGGGCAGATTTTGAGTATGCAGACCGTAGGCGTCCTGGGAAGGTAGAGTATGCAAAAAACTTAGAAGAAGATCTCTCCCGCCGCGACTTTACCCTCAATGCCATTGCTTTAAGACAAAAAGGAAAGGAGTTAGAAGTTATAGACCCATTTGAAGGTCAAAAAGATTTAAAAGTAAGGGTTATCCGTGCCGTAGGGAAAGCCGATGAAAGGTTTAAGGAGGATGCCTTGCGCATGATGCGGGCAGTTCGGTTTGTTGCAACCCTGCCTGCGCAGGCAGGCCTGGGATTTGAGATAGAAGAAAAGACCAGAAAGGCGATTCAGGAAGACGCGGGTCTTTTAAAGGAAATTTCTGCTGAGAGAGTCCGGGATGAACTCCAAAAACTTGTGCTGGGGGAAAAAGCAATGGAAGGCATTGAAGCTCTCCGCGAGCTCGGTCTTTTGCAATACGTTCTCCCGGAATTAGAAGAAGGATACGGAGTTTCGCAAAACAAGCACCACATCTATACTGTGTGGGAGCACAATCTTTTGGCTTTGCAGTACGCAGTAAAAAACAACTGGAGTTTGGAGGTGAGATTAGCTTCCCTTCTTCATGATGTTGGCAAGCCTAAAGTCAAGAAGGGTGAAGGGAAAGATTCCACATTCCACGGCCACGAGGTGGTGGGAGCCAGAATGGTAGAGCGCATCTTAGCTCGTCTGAAGTTCCCCAAAAAGCAAGCAGAGAAGATTGCGAACCTGGTGCGCTATCACCTTTTTTATTATAACGTGGACGAGGTGACAGAATCCTCTATTCGGAGATTGGTCAGAAACATTGGAACAGAAAATGTAGAAGATCTTTTACAGGTGCGCATGGCAGATCGCATAGGGTCTGGGGTTCCTAAAGCTGAACCCTATAAGCTTCGGCATTTACGATATGTCATTGAGAAGGTTCAAAAAGACCCTATTTCAGCAAAGATGCTAAAGATTAACGGAAGCGATGTTATGAAGCTGGGTAGCCTCTCTCCCGGTCCCAAGGTTGGGTACCTATTAGATATCTTGCTGGGAGAAGTCTTGGAAGACCCCAAACGCAATACCAAACTCTATCTGGGCGAAAAAGCACAGGAACTTCTCTCTCTAGAAGAAACAGAACTTCTTCATCTTTCCAAAAAGGCAAAGAAAGAACGAGAAGAAGTGGTAACGAAGCAAGATGAGATGACAAAAAGCAAGTATTGGCTTTAATGGAATACAATTCAAAAGCATACGCGCTGCTCAATCGAGGGTATAAAAGGCACTTTAAAGAAGTGGTGGCGCGTCTTGGGCCAAGAAGGGAAGACAGGATTTTGGAGATCGGGTGTGCAAGAGGAGTTGTGGTGCGTGCGGTGCAGGATATAGCTCCTGCAACCTACGGCGTTGACGTGAACCCAGAAGCCATTAAGAACGGAGTAACAAGAAATCTTTCTGTTATGTCGGGGGACCAACTTTCATTTGAGAATGAAAGCTTTGATAAGGTGTATTCCTTTCATACCATAGAGCATATTCTTCCATTGCAGAATGTGTTCAAGGAAATAGCGCGCATCTTAAAGCCCGGAGGAAAAGTGCTGCTGGTGTATCCGGCCGAACCCGTCCGTGGCCTGTTTTCCATTGTTGCTTCCTTTGTGATGTTCAAGCACCCATTCCGTGCGCGGGCAATTCACGTGCACAAGCTGACTCCCAAAAAGATACAAGAGCTTATCTTTAACACAGGGCTCATACATCAAGAGAGCGGCTTTTCTTTTCTTAAGGGGCCTGAGTTCTTTACGGTATTGAGAAAAAGGATATAAGGAAGAGAGGGACGGGGTGTCGTATAACGGCAGTACGCAGCCTTCGGGAGGCTGTAGTCTGGGTTCAATTCCCAGCTCCCCGACCATGAAAGAAGCACATTGGAGAGTTTTGGGGATAATAGGGATTCTGCTGTTTATCTTTGCAGCTTTTCAGGGACAGAAGAAAGAAATCCAGATAGGAGAAACAACGTTGAAGGTTGAGGTTGCAGATACCAACAAAGAAAGAAGCCAAGGATTGTCTGGCAGGGATTTGATCGCAGAGAATGAAGGGATGCTCTTTGTATTTAAAGAACCAAGAGTGTATGGATTCTGGATGAAGGATATGAACTTTGCTATTGATATTGTGTGGATTGATTCAAAAAAGAAGGTTGTCGGGGTTGAAAGAAATATAGCCCCAAAAACATTTCCTGAGGTATTCTATCCTGCAGAACCCATACAATATGTGCTGGAGGTGAACGCCGGCTTTGCAGAACGAAATGACATTCAACCAAGAGATATCGTCACGGGCCTATAGTAAAGTGGAATTACGGGTCATTCGCATTGACCAGTCGCCAGTTCGATTCTGGCTAGGTCCACCAAATACAGTTGACAATACTTAAATGGGGTGATAGGATAGATACATGAATGAAGGTGTCCGCCACAAGCGGACCTTCTTTTCTAAAATTTTATTAAATAAATTTTTGGTTCTTCCCGTAGTGGAAATATTAGAACCGCAAGGTTCTAAAAGAGTGGGGTCGGGAGGAACCATGTGATCGTAAAGACCATGGACATCAAAAACTTTTTACTCGCTGCCAACGCCATTGCAGAAGAAAAAGGCCTTGAGAAAGAAAAGGTCATGGAGCTCATTGAGCAGGCCATTGCTGCAGCCTACAAGAAAGAATACGGAATGAGAGGGCAGCTGGTGAAGGCGAAAATAGACGAAAAGACCGGGAAGGTTGAGTTTTGGCAGGTCAAAGAAGTGGTTTCAGATGACATGATTTACTCAGAAGAAGAGTTGGAAGGGCTAAAGGACAAAAAGGAGGAAGAGGTGCTAGGAGAAGGAAAGAAGGTGAGATTTCATCCTGAACGCCATATCCTGTTGGCCGACGCAAAGAAAATTAAGAAAAGTATCAAGCCCGGGGAAGAGCTGGAAACAAAGCTTGAAGCCAAAGACGACTATGGAAGAATTGCAGCCCAAACCGCAAAGCAGGTTATCTTGCAAAAGATCCGGGAAGCGGAACGGGAATCGGTGTTGGAAGAGTTCCAGTCTCGCCAGGGAGAGCTGGTGTCGGGCATTATACAGAGAGTAGAGGGAAGAATGGTGTTTGTTGACCTGGGAAAAACCCTGGGAATTATGCCAAAGGAAGAACAGGTTCCCGGGGAATTCTACCGGCCTGGTCAGCGTTTGAAGTTCTATCTTTTGTCTGTGGAAGATCAGCCAAGGGGTCCCTCCGTGGTGCTTTCTCGCGCCTATCCCAAGTTTATCTCCAAACTCTTTGAGCTGGAGGTTCCTGAAATCGGAGGCGGCTCAGTGGAAATTAAGTCTATTACCAGAGAACCTGGTTCCAGGTCTAAGGTGGCGGTGTTTTCAAACGAGGACGGGGTGGACCCGGTAGGGTCTATGGTGGGACAGCGGGGCACTCGTGTTTCCGCCGTCATTAATGAATTGGGCGGAGAAAAAATAGACATTATTGAATGGGCAAAGGATCCCGAAGTATTTCTTGCAAACTCTTTATCTCCTGCAAAGGTTCTGCAGGTTGAGCTTCAAGATCAGAACAAGGCAGTGGCCATAGTCCCCGAAGACCAGCTTTCCCTTGCCATCGGCAGGGACGGGCAAAACGTAAGGTTGGCTGCCAAGCTTACGGGCTGGAAGATTGATATTCGAACTCCCGAAGGCAAAGAGATTTCCTCTCCAAAAGAGGCAGAAGACGAGGTTGTCAAAGAAGAGCAAAAGGAGTAATATTAAAGCATGAATCACACAGTTTCCCCCGACCCCCCTTCTTTTCAAAACCCTCGGTTTTGAATAATTTCCGACACGGGGGCAACTGAAAATTTATAACATAAATTTTATGAATCTTATTCCAACCGTTATCGAGAAAACCCAATATGGAGAGCGGGCGTACGATATCTATTCTAGGCTTTTGCGGGACCGCATCATTTTTCTGGGGTCTGCCATTAATGATATGGTGGCCAATTCTGTCATTGCCCAACTCTTGTTTTTGGCTTCAAGGGATGCTGAAAAACCCATTCAGTTTTATATCAACTCCCCGGGAGGGCTTATTTCCTCTGGTCTTGCCATTTATGACACCATGCAGTATGTGAAGTCTCCGGTACACACGGTGTGTGTGGGTATGGCAGCTTCCATGGGGGCCGTGTTGCTAGCAGCGGGAGAAAAAGGAAAGCGATTCGCGCTGCCCAACGCTCAGATTTTAATTCACCAACCTATGGGAGGAGCCCAGGGGCAAGCATCTGAAATTGAGATTGCAGCCAAGGAAATCGTGAAGATGAAAGAGCGCCTGAACAAAATTATGGTGAAACACACAGGGCAATCCCTGGAAAAAATTGAAAAGGACACGGACCGTGACTATTATATGACTGCGGAGGAAGCAAAGACCTACGGCTTAATAGACCAGGTCCTCAAAGGGAAATAAATTAAAAGAAAAGGACGCGCAGGAAACCCTGCGCGTTTTTGTTTGTCCGTGATAGAATAAAGAAATGAAAAGAAAGTATCTTGCCTTTTTGTTCATCGGTCTTGGCATCTTTTCCTTGGTTCTCGCCGTCATGTTTTTCTTGAGAGGAGACGTTGAGGAGCAGGAGTCACCAGAAGTTTCTGGAGATATTATTCCTCCTGTCACGGCAGTGTTCTCTCCTGAAGACAAGTCTTGGCATGCCACAGGGGTTTTGGCAACGATATTGGACTCTGATCTTGGTTCGGGTTTCACAGAAAAGCTTGGGTGCCAGTATATTATTCAAGATCTTGGAACCGGGGAGGCGCAGGGAGGAGTTCGCCCTTGCGAGCGGGTGCAAGTATTCATTCCTGTTGGGGAGGGGAAAACATGCTCCTCTACCTTTGAGGCTGGTTCTTCTGATGGGCGGTGCTTGCTGTCTAGCAAGGCGGTGGATAAGGCAGGAAACGAATCTTCTTGGGAAAGTGCAGTATTTTTGATTGACTTCACGCCTCCTGTTGTTGGCAAGGTCTCTCTGCCTCCCATTGTCCAGCCGGGAGAAGAGCGGTTCATTGAGGCTGAGGCTTCAGACAATGGCAAGATAACGGGGTGTGGATTCTTTGTTGATGGAAAGGCCGTGGAGAAGGAAACCTCTCTTTCCCCGCTACCCTGCGAAAACGAAGAAACCTGCACCATATCTCTTTCCTATGCCTTTTCTGAACCCGGGGATCATACAGCTTTTTTTGCCTGCATCGATAGTGCGGGGAATATAGCGGGCGGAAGAACTGCCTCCTTTCTGGTATTTATAAACAAAGCCCCGGAGATTAGTTCTTGCAGGGTGCTCCCAACAAAGGGAAACCAAAGTACGCTGTT
>JAUYJZ010000055.1 GCA_030698465.1 bacterium
TTCCTGAGCTGTTTTCAAGAGAACGCCTTGCGCAAATTGTTGCAAATTTCCCTGTTTAACGAAGTGGCCTATATATTTTTGACTCAAATCTCCGCCCTTCTGCAAGCTCTCAAAAAACGCCAGTACTAACACCGCTTCTAAGGTTTCGTCTGTAGCCATATCTAGATATTCCACAGGAATACGCCGATTGTCTTTAACATAGTGAACAAATGCTTGCTTTAAAGCGGCTTGCACGGTTTCTTTCGTCGCAAGATTCATATATTCTGTAGGCCAACCTGACTTTTTTTGTACATACCACCACATGATAGCTTGTTGTATATCAATCTGATGTTCCTTTTTGATAATTTCATATGACTCTTTCGTGATTTTGGCATGAAGGGCGGGCGACATGTTTTTCTCCGACTTCATGCAGTCGAGAAAGACTTCTCGTAACGCTGATTGCATTGTTTCTGGTGTCGCCAATTTTGCATAGCTCGGCGATATATCTGGAATAGCACTTTTCATTCCGCCGACTAAAAAAATGTGCATGCTAGATTGGATTGTGGCTGGCGTGGCTAGCTTTAGATAGTATTCGGGAATCGCAACACCAGTCCTAGCATAGTGAGTAAACCCATAGCAGAGCCCAGCCTGTACACTCTCCTCTGTAGCCAAATCTTTGAGATACTTAGGAATATTTTTACCACTCCAAACGCAGTGCCCAATTCCTCGTTCTATCTCCTTTTGATGATTTGCTCTTATACTGGCGAGAACCTCTTCTGAAGCAATCTCCAAATATTTCTTTGGGATGCTCTCCCCTCGACCGATTTTTGCGGGAAGCCAATGTGCTAAGGCAGTTTGTAAGTGGTCACCTGTAGTTAATTCCAGATATTTTTCAGGAACTTTAACTCCTTTTTTCACACTTGATGCAATTCCCTCTATTACTTCCTGCTCATGACTTTCTTTTATCTCGTTACGGCTATTCTCTGAAAGGAGGTCCAGAAATCTTTCCGTGAGGCATTCACCGGAAACGAGTCCATTTAGAATACTTTGCTTTACAGCAGACTGAAGCGTGTCTTCATTGGCAAGTTTTAAGTAGAGTGCCAAAATACCACTCCGACGGGCGACATACGCTATTATTCCCTGTCTGACTTCTTCTTGGTGATTACTTTTTATATAATCCAAAGTTTCTTCTGTTGCGAGGTCCAATAGATTGCGAGGAAAATCCCCTCCCTCCTTTATGCGCACAACAAACCCGCGTTTTATCTCTTCTTGATTATTAGCTTTAATACTGTTCCATGTTTCTGCATCAGTGAGTTCCGTATATTTTTTAGAGAGCCACTGTCCTTTCTCAATACATTCCACAAGACCTTGCTTCAAAGCATGCTGTAGTGTCTCTCTTGTCGCTTGTTGTATATATGTATCTAGAAGCTCCTCCCCCTTTCTTATATGTCCAACAATCTCTTCTTTTAGCTTCTCTTGCTGTACACCCTCCTTGGGAGTATGTGATATCCCTGGTTTTTGTGATTCATTCATATGGTACATTATACGCCCTCTTAAACCGGCGCTCTCTCAACTTTTACAGGCTCTTCTTCAGGTACAGCAGGATGATCTGGCACATAAGGTTTGGGTTGCTCCGGCTGCTCTGGTTGTTTTACAGGCTTACGAGGCAATGGTCTTGGCTCGGGCGCAGGCTCTTCTTTCGGTTTCTCTTTCGGAATGCCCGGCTGTTCTCCCCGCATCTCTTTTCCCCCGTAAAAATCAAATGCTTTTTCTTTTGACATATAAGCGTTCATAAATATATGATAACACAACCAAGTAATCAGGCAAGCTAAATACGAGCAAGTTCTGGCTAGTTGCTAGTCGTATTAAACAAATAGAAATAACGAAGCCCGGAAGGTTTGTTCCTTCCGGGCTTCTCAAAACAATGTTGAAATTTTTTTAAAGAGGATCTTCAACCCCTTGAACTATTGGGGGTTGTTGACTTCCAACTTCCCCCTCCAGACCTCCCCGTCGGACTCTACCCAGAGCCCGACTGACAGCTCGCACCCCGACGGATGACGAGCTGTAATTTGGAAACTGTCCCGTATCCCGGGGCGTGGGTGTGCTTTCACAACCCACCAGTTTTCCCCGTCACTCAAACTGAGTGCGGAGGTGACACCCGTTAGGATGCCCCAGACCGCCGCTCCGATGAGTTCATTGGCTTCGCGAAGTTCCGCGAGGCTCAACGTTTGTTGCTCGGTTCCAGCCGAGCTCTGGCCTGATAGACAGGCTTCCGGTTGTTGTGCAACCGGTATGTTTTGATTTGAATTTTTCATCAATCACCCATCCGCCCTCCGGAAGGGTGCTATTGGCAAATCTCTTTTTTGCAAAAGAGCCCTATTGCCGAAAGTGGAAGTTTTTTTATATGGGGATCTTCTACCCCTTGAACCTACCCCCTCACTCTCTCCTCTTCGTCCATCCATTCCTGGATGGACTTGTGGATCTCGCGCGCGCACTTCGTGCACGCCTCAAGATTCTCCGAGAGTGTGAGGATCTCCCCATGGCCAGCCGTGCTGCAACCGCAGACACAGCACATCGGTAATGTGCACACACATATGGCGGTTTCTCCTACAATGGAGGAATGAGTATAGCTATGGTTAAAACAATCAAAGAAGAGAAGCTAAAATGGGTATTGCCGATAGTAAAGAAAGAAGTGAGATTAATGGA
>JAUYJZ010000056.1 GCA_030698465.1 bacterium
TGCAGAAGAGCAGGACTGGGGAGACATCAATCTTCTCAAACCCGCTCCCATAGCAGACCTTCTGGAAGCCGTAAGAGGGTAACCTTATGCCCCCAATGATTGGGAATAATCAGAGGGGGCTTTTGTTTGACCCCGCACATAACCATTTTATGTGCGGGGTTTGACAAAATGAAGAGAGTATGGTATTGAAAGACAAGTTCCAATCGCCATACGAGGAGGTATACCATGAAGTTTTTCTTGGTTGGCGATGTTCTATATCTCTTCGACCTCATTCAGGATCTCCAGATATCTTTCACGGCAATTTTGTCAGCCTTCACCAAGCAACAGGTTTTTGGCATGCTGCATCAGGTCCAAAACCTGGGCTGCTCTGTTGCCATGGTGCGTGGAATAGATGGGGATGGTCCAGAGATTGTAGAGCGCCTTCGGGATTTCATTCCCCAGATAAGTGTGATTGCACTATCACAAAGCCCTCAAGATTGGGCAGATATAACTGTTCATTCATCAGAAGGCCTGCTCAGCACTCTCAAGAAGCTGGAGCTGTTGCTCTTGCAAGAAACTCCTGAGAAGGAAATGGTCCCCGAAGAATCATGACGATTTTAGGGGACCTTTTTTGTTGTGATAGAATTAAGACATGAAAAGAATTATTCTTCTTTTGGATATGGATGCTTTTTTCGCCATGGTGGAAGAGCGTGAAAACCCACATTTTGCGGGAAAACCCATTGTGGTGGGAGCTGACCCAAAAGAAGGGAGAGGTAGGGGAGTTGTATCTACGGCAAACTATGAGGCAAGAAAATATGGTATTCACTCTGCCCTTCCCATATCAGAAGCTTTTCGGCTTTGTCCTTCTGCAGTGTTTCTCCCGGTGCAGGGAGAGCTGTATTCCCGGGTTTCAGAGAATATCATGGAAATTCTAAAGGGATACGCTCCCTTAATGGAGCAGGTTTCTTTGGATGAGGCATATTTGGACATTAGTTTTATCGGGAGCTTTGAAAAGGCAAAAGAGCTTGCAGAAAAAATACGAAATGAGATTTTTCAAAAAGAAAAGCTTCCAGCTTCTTGTGGGATAGCTCAAAATAAAATGGTGGCTAAGATTGCTTGTGAAAAAGCAAAGCCCAACGGTGTTTTGGTTGTGGAGCAAAAAGAAAGTGAACGTTTTCTTTTGCCATTGGGGATTCGCGAGATTCCAGGAGTTGGCCCCAAGACCAAAGCTGTTTTAGAGAAGTTTTTTGAAAAGCGTGAGTTAAAGATTCAGGATGTGAAAAAAGCGACAAGAGAGGAGTTAGTAGAACTCCTTGGTATATTTGGGAATACTTTATATGAGAAGGTGCGTGGAATTGATGAGAGCCCAGTAGCGGTTGCACAAGAGGTAAAGTCAGTTGGAAAAGAGCATACCTTTGAAAAAGACACGAGAGACGCAGAGGAAATATTTCCTGTGTTCCAGCAGCTTATTTCAGAGGTTTGCACAGAGCTCAAAGAAGAAGGCTTCTCCTGTAAAACCATAACCGTGGTATGTCGTTTTCAGGGGTTTGAGACGCATACCAAAGCAAAGAGTTTTAAGGAACCTTTGCAAGATTGGAAGATCTTTGAAAAAGAGGCAATGCAGTTGTTGTTGAAGTTTTTGACCGAAAATCTAAAACCGGTGCGGCTCATTGGTGTGCGGGCAAGAGTTGCAGCAAGAGAGGCTGAATGATATACTAGGAACGAATCACACGGTTTCCCCCGACCCCCTTCTTTTCAAAACCCTCGGTTTTGAATAATTTCCGACACGGGAGAAACCGCAATTTTATTCATAAAATTGTCATATGTTACGAGGTACAGGAAAACTTGCGTTCCTCTTTTTTCTTGTGGTGGCTGTTCTCGGAGCCTATGTTTTTGGATTTCAAGTGGGAAAGTCACAAGCAAGAATAGTTCCTATTGAGGGAGTACAAAACACCCAATTCGGGCAGCCCTCCTTAGTGGATTTTTCCTTGTTTTGGGATGCCTGGCGCATTATTCAAGAGAGGTATGCCGGGAATGACTCCTTGAGCTACCAGGACATGTTGTACGGAGCAATCTCTGGCATGGTAGACAGCTTGGGAGACCCCTACACGGTCTTTATGGATCCAGAAGAGTCAAAGCGGTTTAAAGATGATATCTCAGGCTCCTTTGAGGGAGTTGGCATGGAGATTGGTATTCGAAACAAAGAATTACGGATTATCTCTCCTTTGGAGGGAACCCCCGCAAAAGAGGCAGGGCTTCGTCCGGGTGATGTCATTTTGCAGATTGATGATACCTTTACCCGCAACCTTACCATTGAAGAAGCCGTTTCTCTCATACGGGGTCCTCGGGGAAGCGACGTCACCCTTTCTATCTTTCGGGAAAAATGGTCTGAACCAAAAGACTTTGTTGTCACGAGGGCGGTCATTGAGATTCCTTCCCTGAAATGGGAAATGCTTCAAGGAGATATAGCTCACATACAGCTGTTTCAGTTTTCTGAACAGGCAGGGAAAACCTTTTCCACGGCTGCAACTCAAATTCTCAGCTCTCCTGCAGAAAGGATCATTTTGGACCTGAGGGGAAACCCAGGCGGGTTCCTAGAGGTTGCAGTTGATATTGCAGGGTGGTTTCTGGAACGGGGGCAGGTTGTGGTGACAGAGGATTTCGGTGAGGAAGGAAAGGAAATAACATACAAGGCACAAGGGAACGGACGCCTCGGGTCTTACCCCATAGTTATATTAATGAACCAAGGGTCAGCTTCCGCATCTGAGATTCTTGCTGGCGCATTGCGAGACCACAAGGGAGTGCTACTAGTTGGGGAAAAGTCCTTTGGGAAAGGGTCGGTTCAGGAACTAGAGAACCTTTTTGGAGAAGCTTCCCTCAAGGTGACCGTTGCAAACTGGCTTACCCCATTGGGTCATCATATTACCAACATTGGGCTGGAACCTGATGTGCTGGTAGAGCTGACTTCAGAGGACTTTGAGCAGGACCTGGACCCCCAGCTTGACAAGGCTCTTGAGTTGATAGAAGATTTATGAGAAAATAAGAACCGTGAGGAATGAAATTCCTCAGAACCTTGATTCTTAACTGAATTAGGCGCATGAAAGTCATCTTACTTACAGACGTTCCGAAACTTGGCAAGAAGTTTGAGGTAAAGGAAGTGGCGGATGGCCACGCCTCAAACCATCTCATCCCACAAGGAGTGGTAAAGCCTGCAACCAAGGAGGCTTTAGAATGGCTTGAAATGCAAAAAGAACTTCAAGAGAAGGTAGCTGAAGAGAGCCTAGGCAAATCCCAAGAAATCGCCTCCCAGTTAGATGACATGGAGGTTCAGATTGCAATGAAGGTAGGAGAGGAAGGGCAGCTATTTGAAGCGGTTGGAGCTCAAAAGATAGCAGAACGCTTAAAAGAGATGGGGTATAATGTGAAAAAGTCCCAGGTGAATCTGGAACAGCCCATAAAGGAATTGGGAGAGTTTCCGGTGAAGATTATCTTTGAACACAACCTAGAGGCTGAAATCCAAGTAATCATTGCAGAGGAACAGTCAGAATAATGACCCGGTATATCTTTGTTGCAGGAGGCGTCATGTCGGGCGTCGGCAAGGGAGTTGCCACGGCTTCCCTAGGAAAGATACTCTTGAGCAAAGGTTTTCGAGTCTCCGCGGTAAAGATAGACCCCTACATCAATGTAGATGCAGGAACCATGAATCCCCTGGAACACGGGGAGATTTTTGTAACGGATGACGGAACCGAGACAGATCAGGACCTGGGAAACTACGAGAGATTCCTAAACAGGTCCCTTTCCAAGGTTAACTACATGACCACGGGCAGGGTGTATAACTCAGTTATCACCAGGGAGCGCAACCTGGAATACAAGGGAAAGTGTGTGGAAGTGGTTCCTCATATTCCAGAAGAGGTGATTTCGCGCATTCAGACAGCTGGGAAGACAGACAAGGCCGACTTTGTGTTAATTGAAATTGGAGGCACGGTGGGAGAATACCAAAACATGCTTTTTCTGGAAGCCGCGCGCATGATGCAGGCCTCCACCCCAGAGCAGGTTTTTTTTGTACTGGTGAGCTATCTGCCCATTCCCCCAAATATTGGAGAACAAAAGACTAAGCCCACGCAGACCGCGGTCCGCACCTTGAATGCAGCCGGTATTCGTCCTGACATGATTATCGCAAGATCTGTGCTCCCGGTGGACAAGCCCAGAAAGCAAAAGATATCCCTGTTTTGCAACGTAGCTCCAGAATATGTCATTTCTGCCCCGGACGTAGACTCCATTTACGAAATCCCCGTGAACTTTGAAAAGGAGCAGGTGGGGGACAAGGTGCTGCGCACATTTGGCTTGAAGGGTAAAAAACAAGATATGAAAGACTGGAGAGCCTTGGTGAGACAAATTCATTCTTTAAAAAAGAAGGTAAAGATAGGAATTGTGGGGAAATACTTTGAGATTGGAGATT
>JAUYJZ010000060.1 GCA_030698465.1 bacterium
GTACCGCGTTCTTTTAGACCTCATTCCCAAAGAAGAGGAGCTAGAGGAGGGGGATGTGGTGGTGACTTCCTCGCTGGGAGGAGTGTTTCCAGACGATCTTTTGGTCGGAGAGTTACAATATGTCCAAAAGAGCGACCTCACAGCTTTTCAAGGTGGGGCAGTTAAGCCATTCTTTCAGATACAAAAAGATAACTCTTTGTTTATCCTCCGGAATTATCCATGAACCCCGTACTGAAAATTATACCGTGCTGTTTCTCGCAAAAATACAAACTCCCCCTATTATGAAATTGTCAAACCAAACACCAATAATGTTCCAAATGGTCGCACGTCGAGAGAAGTCTAATTTCTAGTACCGGGGTGAAAAAGGGAATTTTTATCATTATTTTTTTCTCTTTGCTTTCCATGTTGCAAGTGAGTTTTTTTCCGCATTTTCCACTGGCAGGGTTGGTACCAAATCTTGTACTCATTTCCCTGGTGGTCATATCTTCCTTTGCTTCCCAGACAACCGGGGTTGAGGCAGCCATGACCGGTGGATTTTTTCTGGACCTTTATTCTTCTTTGCCCTTTGGATTTTGGATAATCCTTTCACTCTTGATTTTCTTTGTTTCACGTCATATTCTGCAAAGCTATGTTCGAATTCCACAAGTATAAAGGGAAAGTGGCAGCAGACGAAATTGAGGTTCAGGAGGTATTGCTCGACAAACTGGCCCAGAAAAGGGCGGATGAAGAGTTCGCCGAGCAGAGAATTGAGTTACCCCTATCTGAGAGTATCTTGCGTGTTCTCTACGGCACCTTTCTTTTGATTGCAGCCTTAGTTGCAGCAAAATCCTTTGAACTGCAGGTTATTTCTGCAGATGAGATGAAAGAAGCGGCCCGGCTGAACGCAGTCAGCAATATTCCCTTGGCTCCTGATCGAGGAGTTCTGTATGACTCTTCTTTCCTCCAACTTGCGTTCAACCGGCCAAGCTTTGACTTTGTATGCGACAAATTTGCCATGCCTTCCTCTCCAAAAGAAAAGGAAGATATTTTGAGGCAAGCATCTTTGCTGCTGGATATTTCTTTTACCGAATTGAAAGAAGAAGTTCAAAAGAATTTAGCTTCCCGCATATTGGTTAAAGAAAATCTTTCCCACAAAGAACTGGTGCTGCTCCAGGCCCGAATTTTAGATTTCCCGGGATGCCTCATCCAAGAAAACGTGAGACGTGAGTATGTTCAGCCAGAGATGTTCTCTCATTTATTGGGATACACGGCAAAGATTTCTGCAAAAGAGTTTCTAGAACTCAAAGGATATTCTGTAGTTGACCAAGTCGGCAAAGTCGGCGTGGAAAAGACCTATGAGAACCAGCTGAGGGGGAACCCGGGGAAAATCGTTTTGGAACGAGATGCTATGGGAAAGATTGTAGGAGAAAAGGAAACCATAGCTTCCGAGCAGGGGACAAGTCTTGTTCTGTGGCTTAATGCCGGGCTCCAAGATCGCATCACGGAATCTTTAAAGACGGTATTTGCCAATACGGGCACAAAGAAGGCGGCAGTCGTCGCCCTAGATCCTTTAACAGGAGGCATTCTTGCTTTATTGAGCCTTCCTTCTTTTGATGCGAATCTATTCTCAGGGGGCATTTCCTCTGCAGCCTGGGGGAAGCTTTTGAATGATCCTTTGGCCCCTTTGTTTAATCGGGCAATATCTGGCATTGGATATCCTACTGGGTCGGTCATAAAACCCCTGGTGGGAGCCGCCGCCTTAGAAGAGGGCATTATTCAAGAAAAAACCAAGATTTTTGCTCCCTTGGAATTGTGCGTTGAGAATATTTATACAAAAGAAGACGAATGTTTTCGGGACTGGATGTTTCACGGGTTATCCGATATCAAGCGCGCCATTGCAGAATCTGTGAACACCTTTTTCTATATTATTGGGGGAGGAGACCAGGAGGGTTTTGGCGGATTGGGAGCGCCAAAGATAAAGGAGTATTTGGAAAAGTTTGGCTGGGGGGAGAAAACTGGAGTGGACCTGCCGGGGGAGGGGCAGGGTATCTTGCCTCTTTTTGACAAGAACTGGAGATTGGGCGATACCTATCATCTTTCCATTGGCCAGGGTGCTTTTGCGGTAACCCCGCTTCAGGTTGCCTCGGCCTTTTCTGCTATCGCAAATGGAGGAACGCTTTTTGAGCCCCGGGCTGTAAAGCTTTTGGTAGATGGGGAAAGAAATATCATAGAGACCCTTGAGCCCCAGGTTAAGCGAGAAGGGGTTGTGGATGCCTCAACGCTGGAAATTATCCGTCAAGGCATGCGCCAGACCGTTACTGCAGGGTCAGCTACGGGTTGGCTGGATTCTCTGCCCGTGAAGGTCGCTGCCAAGACCGGAACCGCGCAAACCGGAAGGACAACGTGGGATGGCAAGGATTACCTGTATTCCTGGACTGCGGCCTTTGCCCCCTTAGAAAACCCAGAGATTGTGCTCGTTGTGGTGGTAGAAGATGTGAAAGAGGGGCAGGTTGTGACTTTACCCGTTGTTAGAGATGCTTTACAGTGGTATTTCAATCAATAGGATGAAAAACTATATTACCAAAGAAGGAAAAGAAAAACTCCAGAAAGAACTGGAGTATTTAAAGAAAACCAAGAGAAAGGAGCTTTCAAGTCGTATCCGAGCTGCGGCCGCCATGGGAGATCTGTCTGAGAACTTTGATTACCAAAATGCCAAGGAAGAGCAAAACATGACAGAGCGCAGGATAGCAGAACTTGAAGACACACTTTTCAATACTGAGGTTGTGAAAGGTTCTTTGACAAATGAAACAGTTGGAATTGGTTCTAAGGTAATCTTGGAGACCCGCCTTCGCCAAGGCTTCGGCGGGCAGGCAGGAAAGGAAAAGTGGGTTATTACCATTACAGGCCCCCAGGAAGCTGACCCGTTGCAGGATAAGATATCTGCTTCCTCTCCTCTGGGAGGGGCCCTTTTAGGAAAAAAGAAAGGAGAACTAGTTGAGGTAATAACACCAGGTGGAGACGTGAAGTACAAGATTCTTGAGATTGCATGAGCTCAAAAATAGTCGTAGAATAAGGATATATGGCAAGCATTGGGGAGATTCGAAAAGCCAGGATAAAGAAACTAGACCAGCTTAAAAAGGCAGGGGAGTTAGCCTACCCTGCAGGTTCTAAAAGAACCCATGAGATTCAAGAACTTCTTCAGGGGTTTTCTGCTTTGGCAAAGTCAGAAAAAGAAGTGACTCTGGTGGGGAGAATTCGAAGCGTCAGAGAACATGGGGGTTCCACGTTTTTTCATATAGAGGATGGCACAGGAACCATTCAAATATATCTCAAGAAAGACCGAGTAGGGGAGAAGGCCTATCAGTTTTTCTTGGATGCCTTTGATATGGGTGATTTTGTGCAGATCCGCGGTACTCTTTTTTCCACTAAAAAAGGAGAAAAAACCATTGAGGCAGCTCATACAAAGATGCTGGCAAAGTCCTTGTTACCTCTCCCCGAGAAATGGCATGGGTTAAAAGATGAAGAAGAGCGATATCGAAAGCGCTACCTTGATCTTCTTTTCAACAAAGAGGTTAAGGAAAAGTTTGAAAAAAGAACCCTTGTTGTAAAATCCATTCGTGAGTTTTTAGATACAAAAGGGTTTTTGGAGGTAGAGACGCCTGTTCTTCAAAGCATATATGGAGGAGCTGATGCAGAACCTTTTACCACGCATTTGAATGCCTTTAATTTAGATATGTATCTTCGCATTTCCCTGGAGCTTCCTTTAAAGCGCTTGATTGTTGGCGGTTTTGAAAAGGTATATGAGATGGGGAGAGTATTCCGGAACGAAGGAGTAGACCGACAACACAACCCCGACTTTACCATGCTGGAGTTTTACTGGGCATATGCTGACTACAAGGATTTAATGAAATTCACCGAAGAGTTGGTTTCTTTTATTGTGGAAAGGGTGGCTGGTAAAAAGGAGATTGTATATGAGGGTAAAAAAATCAGTTTTAAAACCCCTTGGCCTCGTGTGGAATATGCAGAGCTCTTCCGAAAGCATCTTCGCCTTGATATTGAATCTTTGAATCGTGAGGCATTAGCCAAGGAAGCAAAGAAACTTGGTATTGAGATTGCAAAATCATTCAACAAAAGCCATGTTGCAGATGCCTTATACAAAAAAGCAATTCGCCCAAAACTGTGGGACCCGCAATTTATTATTCATCATCCTTCAGAGATGTTCCCATTGGCAAAGACCAGAGTCCAAGATCCTACCAAGGCAGAGACATTTCAGCTGCTGGCTGGGGGATGGGAGCTGGTAAAGGCGTATTCTGAGCAGAATGATCCGCAGGGTCAAAAGAAAGCATTTGAAGAACAAGAGTCCCTATTTAAAAAAGGGCTTGAGGATGCACAACGCATGGACAAAGATTTTATTGAGGCCCTGGAATATGGCATGCCCCCGACAGCAGGATTCGGCATGGGCGTGGATCGGATAACCGCTTTGCTGACTGATTCGCATAGCCTGCGTGAAGTAATTTTATTCCCCACCATGAAACCCAAGAACTAAAACTTACTCTCGGTAAGGTGGGGATAACTTACCGAGAGTAAGAATGAAATATGTTGGATATAAAATACATTAAGGAGAACCGAGAGAAGGTGAAGGAGGGATGCAAGAAAAGGGGAATTGATTGTGATGTCTCTAAGATTTTGGAGTTGGACAAGAAAAGGAAAGAATTTCTCGGAAAGATAGAGGTATTGAAGGCAAAGCAAAACAAGCTTGGTAAAGGAGATATTGAAGAGGCAAGAGGCATAAAAGAAGAGATTAAGAAATTGGAGCCGCAGCTTCAAGAGATAGAAGGCGGCCTGCATTCTTTGCTGACTTCCTTGCCCAACATTCCTCAAGATGATGTTCCAGTTGGGGATGAGAGTAAAAATGTGGTGTTGCGCCAGGTGGGAAAACCACCGAAGTTCTCTTTTGAAGCAAAAGACCATCTGCAACTTGGAGAAGCGCTGGACGTTCTTGATATAGAGCGTGCAGCCAAGGTTTCAGGATCCAGATTCGGGTATCTCAAGGGAGACCTTGCACTTTTGGAGTTTGCTTTAGTTGAGCTTGCAATGAAGACAGCAATAAAAGCAGGATTTACTCCCATTATTCCTCCGGTGTTTGTGAGAGGGGAGATGATGCAGGCAATGGGGTATGTGGATACGCCAGAAGACCTGGCAGAAAGATATTATTTTGAAAAAGAAGGGTTGTTTTTGGTGGGAACCGCAGAACAGTCGGTAGGGCCTATGCATCAAGGAGAAACCTTCAGTGAAAAAGATCTTCCTCGTAGATATGTTGCCTTTTCAACTTGTTTTAGAGAGGAGGCGGGTTCCTATGGTAAAGATACCAAGGGGATATTGCGAGTTCATCAGTTTGATAAAGTAGAGTTGTTTTCTTTTGCGCATCCAGAAAAGTCCAAAGAAGAGCACCAATTCCTGGTTTCTTTTGAAGAGAAACTATGGCAGGCGTTGGAAATCCCGTATCAGGTGGTGCAGTTGGCGACAGGGGATATGTCTCGCCCCTCCTCTTCTACCATAGACATTGAGGCATGGTTACCAGGGCAAGGGGAGTATCGTGAGGTGAGCTCTGCTTCTAATGTCACGGATTTTCAAGCAAGAAGATTAAACATTAAATTCAAGGATAAGAATGAAAAGCCAGAATACGTGCATATGCTTAACGCAACCGCCTTTGCCGTTGGAAGAACGTTGATTGCAATTTTGGAGAATTACCAGCAAAAAGACGGAAGTATAAAGATACCCAAGGTATTGGAAAAATATGTTGGGAAGAAAGAGATAAAAAAGCCGGCCTAACTCAAGAGATAGGTCGGCTTGTAGGAACAATTCCGGTGACGCCTCGTCATTATTTGGCCAAAGCCGTAATTGCTCCTATTATGGCCAGGAGGAGTGCAGTAATACCGAACAAGCTAAGAAG
>JAUYJZ010000063.1 GCA_030698465.1 bacterium
CCGTGTCTTGCCCTTCCCGTGCCCTTTTGGCGCCACGGCTTTTTTCCACCACCCCGTACCTCACCCCGGTCTTTTACTTTTGAGGAACCCTGCCTCTGGTTTCCTTGCTGGATGACGGTTATTTGATGCACCAAATCAGGATTCCATACCACATTAAAAACCTTTTCTGAAAGTTCCAACTCCCCTGCTTGTTCTCCCTTTGCATTTAGTAACGCCTGTTTCATAATCTATCCTTCAATAAAAAGAAGGGTGCCGGGTCTTCCCGGAACAGCCCCTTTTACAGAAATCAGGTTCTTTTCTGCATCCACATGCACCACCCGAAGATTTCTTGTGGTAATTCGTTCCGCTCCCATGCGGCCTGGCATGCGGCGCCCCTTAACAACTCTCTGAGGGAACCTGCCACCTACTGATCCAATGGTTCGTTCCTCATGTTTTACTCCGTGGGTGGCCTTTCTTCCGTGGAATCCATGCCTTTTTACTCCTCCCTGAAATCCCTTTCCCTTGGAAACGCCGGAAACCTTCACCTTGTCGCCTTCTTTAAACACCGAGGCCTTTATCTCCTCTCCCACTTCTCCTGGGGTTCCCTTCATCTCCCGTATTGCCACATACCCCTTTTTTTTCTTCTCAAAGCCTACCTGTAAAGCCTCATATCCATCCTTTTCTTTGGTGAGCTTTCGCAAAATAGAAACAGGGCCCGCCTCAATAACAGTCACAGGGATGACTTTGTCTTCTTTGAATATCTGGGTCATGCCCAGCTTTTTGCCTATCATTGCTTTCATATTTCCTTCTTGCAAACAAAACCGAGGGCCAAAAGCAAACTGCTTTGCTTTTGGCGGATTTGCGCGCCCCGAGTCCTCGAGGGGCAATAATGCAAATCCAGGTCCTGCTTTTCAAAACCGCTGAAAGCGAATCGTTTTGGAAAGCAGGTACATTCAATGAACTACAAGCTACCTTTCAAACAAAACCGAGGCTTGTAACCTCGGTAATATGGTCACAACCCCTCCGCCGTTCACAAGGCTAACTTGGCGTTCATGTTATAGAGTATATGGCAAGACGAGAATATTGTCAACATCTAAATCAAAACCGCCTCTCGGCGGTCCTGGTTTCTACATCTTAATCTCAACGTCTACTCCGGCAGGAAGGTTAAGGCTGGTTAATGCCTCAATCACTTTTGGGTTGGGATTGAGAATATCAATGATTCTCTTGTGTACCCGCATCTCATATTGTTCCCGTGCATCCTTGTGCACAAAAGAAGAACGGTTCACCGTGTACTTTTTAATCTCTGTCGGCAAAGGAACAGGGCCTACCGCTTCACATCCGTAACGCAACACCGTGTCAATAATCTGCTTTGAGGAAGCATCAATAACCTTGTGGTCATAGGCTGAAATTCTGATTCTCAGCTTTTGCTGTAAAGGATCTTGCTTCTCTACTGTTTTCTGTTTTGCTGGAGGCATAAAAGGTGCAAGAGGTGAAAAAAGGAATTGCTATTTTTCAATTTTAGTTACAACTCCTGCTCCCACGGTTTTTCCCCCTTCACGAATGGCAAATCGTTGTTTCTCTTCCATGGCAATGGGAACTAAAAGTTTCACCTTTAGATTCACCGTGTCTCCTGGCATTACCATTTCCGTTCCTTCAGGGAGCTCAACATCTCCAGTTACATCTGTGGTCCTAAAATAGAACTGGGGCTTATATCCCTTGAAAAACGGGGTGTGCCTTCCACCTTCTTCTTTGGCCAGAACATACACCTCTGTCTCAAAATCGGTGTGGGGGGTCAAAGAACCTGGTTTAGCTAGCACCTGTCCGCGTTCAATGTCTTCCTTTTTGGTACCGCGGAGTAGAATGCCAACATTATCTCCGGCTCTGCCTTCATCCAAAGACTTATTAAACATTTCAACAGACACCACAACGGTCTTTGAGGTGGGCTTAATCCCCACCAGCTCAACCTCCTCGTTGGACTTCACAATACCTCGCTCAATCCTTCCCGTGGCAACGGTTCCTCTTCCTTCAATGGAAAAAACATCTTCCACCGCCATTAAAAAGGGTTTTTCGATTTCCCGAACAGGCTCTGGGATGTATTCATCCACCTTATTCATGAGTTCCAAGATAGATTTTACCGCCTCGTCATCAACAGAGGTAGCAGCCAGGGCCTTTAAGGCAGATCCCCGGATGATTGGGGTTTCGTCCCCCGGGAAATTGTATTTCTTCAAGAGTTCCCGTACCTCAGACTCAACCAAGTCTGCAATTTCCGGGTCATCCACCATATCAATCTTATTCAAGAACACGATAATGGAAGGAATCCCAACCTGACGAGCCAAAAGAATATGCTCTCTGGTCTGAGGCATAGGCCCGTCGGGAGCTGACACTACCAAGATGGCACCGTCCATTTGGGCTGCCCCGGTAATCATATTCTTGATGTAGTCGGCATGACCTGGAGCATCAATGTGCGCGTAGTGGCGCTTGTCGGTCTCATACTCCAGATGAGCGATGTTAATGGTAATACCTCGCTGCTTTTCTTCGGGAGCTGCATCAATCTGGTCAATTGATTTTTCGGTTACGGTCTTACCTGACAACTTCAATACATGCAAGATGGCCGCCGACAAGGTAGTTTTCCCATGGTCAACGTGGCCAATAGTACCGATGTTGACGTGGGGCTTTGTTCGTTCAAACTTTTCTGTCATATATGTTATTCAATTAATCTTTTAATGATATCGATTATAACGGCAAATCATCAATTGTCAACTCTTCTGCTCCAGAATCCATTTCTTGCTCCTCTAAAAAGGGTTCTCGTTCTTCGCTGGAGTGGACTTCTGGGTCCTGCTCTTCATAGGGCAGAATTATCATCACGGGTTTCCCTTCTTCCACAATGATAATCTTTCCCTTGTCTTTATGCAGTATGCGTTTGATTTCTTCCAGATCCATAGAACCTATCTTCTTTTCCCTTCAATAATTTCAATTGCTATATTCCCTGGCACCTCTTCGTAGGCATCGAACTCCATAGTAAAGGTTCCTCTCCCTTCAGTCAAGGACCGAAGGTTGGTGGCATACCCAAACATTTCAGCTAAAGGAATCCTGGCATCAATAACTTTAAGATTGCTTCGGTCCTTGGTTTCTTCAATCCTCCCTCTCCTGGCCGACAAGTCTCCGATAACATCTCCGAGAAAATCGGGCGGTATTACCACTTCAAGAGACATCACAGGTTCTAGCAACACTGGCTGTGCCTTCTTGGCCGCTGACTGAAAAGCAATGGAGGCTGCAATCTTAAAGGCAAACTCAGAAGAATCCACTTCATGAAAGGAACCATCAAAGAGCGTGGCTTTCAGATCAATGACGGGATATCCTGCCACCACTCCTTTGGCCATTGCTTCCTTTACGCCCTTTTCCACTGCCGGGATGTATTCCTGGGGAATGCTGCCTCCCTTAATCTGGTTTACAAATTCAAAGCCCTCCCCCCTAGCCTTTAAAGCAACTCGCAGCAAAACATGCCCGTACTGGCCTCGGCCCCCTGACTGCCTGATGTACTTCTCTTCTGCCTCAGCCTCTCCTTTGATAGTTTCCTTATATGCCACCTGGGGACGCCCGACGTTGGCTGTAACGTTGAACTCTCGTTTCATTCGGTCAACGATAATCTCCAAATGCAGCTCTCCCATACCAGAAATAATGGTCTCCCCGGTTTCTTGGTCTGAAGAAACTCTAAAGGTCGGGTCCTCGTCTGACAAACGCTTTAGAGCCATGCCCATCTTTTCTTGGTCTGCCTTGGTGGCAGGTTCTATGCGAACTGAGATAACAGGTTCCGGGAATGTAATTTGCTCCAACAAAATGGGATTCCCTTCGTCTGCCAAGGTATGTCCAGTGGAAGTATTTTTCAATCCGACGGTAGCTGCAATGTCTCCGGCATACAGTTCCTCCACTTCTTCTCTTTCATTTGCATGCATTCTTAAAATTCGAGAAATCCTCTCTCGCTCTCCCGTGGTAACGTTCAAAAGATACGAACCCTTCTTTAACGTGCCAGAATACATGCGAAAATAGG
>JAUYJZ010000064.1 GCA_030698465.1 bacterium
TTCCTATTGTATCTCATTTCTCAAATATTTCAACATTTCTATTTCACCCAAAATATGATAAAGAAAATGAAGTAAAGCAGTTTACTTATGCTCCCGTAGTTTAACGGATAGAATGAGGGATTGCGGATCCCTTGATACAGGTTCGATTCCTGTCGGGAGCACATGAATCCCGTACGAAATGCCCAAGAACAAGGGCTATTCTTATGGGACTACAACAATATTAACAAGCTTAATTTCATACGGGATGAACTTCACCACTCCTCTCGCTGTTGTTCCGCGCATTGGCCCGGTATACCAAAAACGTTTAAAGGCAATGGGGATCACTTCTGTTCGTGATCTTCTTTTTCATTTTCCTAGAACATATCAAGACCTTTCTGTCATCACTCCTTTGGCATCTGCAAAAGAGGGTGAGGAGTATTGTTTCAAAGGAACCTTGGGAGGATTAGAAGAAAGGAGAACCTTTAAAAAACGAATGTCTATTGTGGAGAGTATACTAACAGACAAAACAGGAAGTATGAGGATAGTGTGGTTCAATCAACCCTATCTAAAAGAAACCCTGCAGCAAGGGCAAGAAGTATTTCTTGCAGGTAAGGTGGTGAGAGACGCGCAAGGCGTCTACCTCTCTGGCCCCTCCTATGAGAAAGCGGGAAACAACCCCATTCATACAGCTCGCCTTGTGCCTATATACCAAGAAACCAGGTACGTTTCTTCAAAGTGGTTGCGCTCTATTATTTACATGCTGCTTCGCTCTTTGGAAAATCTCCAAGAAACATTTCCTGCCGAACTTCTCAAAGAACAAGGGCTTCCTTTATTCAAGGATGCCTTATGGAACATTCACTTTCCTCGTAATCAAAAGGAAGCAGAACTTGCCAGAAAACGCTTTTCTTTTGAAGAACTCTTTTCTATTTCTTTGTTTGTGCTGACAGAGCGAAAAAAGCTTTCTGAGGTAAAGGCTCCCATAATTATCTTTAGCCCAGACATCATCAAGCGTTTTACCGCAAAACTCCCCTTTGAGTTAACTGATGCCCAGAAGAAAGCTGCTTGGCATATTTTAAAAGACATAGCAAACCCCAGGCCCATGAACAGAATTTTGCAAGGAGATGTGGGTTCTGGGAAAACCGTGGTGGCTGCCATGGCTTCTTTGGCTGCGGTAAAGGCGGGGTTTCAGGTAGTTCTCATGGCGCCAACAGAAATCTTGGCCCAGCAGCATTTCCGTACCGTGGGACAGGCCTTGGCTCCCTTCAAGATAACTATTGGGCTTTTGACCGGGAAATCGGACAGATTTATTTCCCCAAAACTCCCTAACGATTTCATTGAAATCTCAAGAAAGAAACTGCTAGAAAAAACCAAGGAAGGAACCATTGATGTTCTTATCGGCACGCACGCCTTAATCCAAGATAAGGTAAAGTTCAACAATTTGGCCCTGGTTATTATTGACGAACAGCACCGCTTTGGGGTTCAGCAAAGAAAAAAGCTTCAGCCAAAAACGGATCTTATTCCCCATTTTTTGTCCATGACCGCCACTCCCATTCCAAGAACCCTTGCAATGACCTTGTATGGGGATTTGGATCCCACCGTCATTGATGAACTTCCCAAGGGAAGAAAAAAAGTTGAAACCAGGATCGTGGACCCGGACCAAAGAAAAAAAGCATATGAGTTTATACGAAAACAGGTAAAAGAAGGAAGGCAGGTGTTTGTGATTTGTCCCAGGATTGCCGCCCCCGAAGGGGGCGAGCCTCGCCCAGCTATCAGCTGGGCGGGAAATGAGGTTAAAACAGTGAAAGAAGAATATGAAAAGCTTTCCCGCGACGTATTCCCTGAATTTGAGGTAGCCATGCTTCACGGAAAAATGGGGGCCCCGGAAAAAGAGCAAATCATGAGGCGCCTAAAAAGGGGTAAGACCAATATCCTTGTTTCAACCTCGGTTGTAGAGGTTGGAGTGGATATTCCTAATGCCACTGTCATGATGATTGAGGGGGCAGACCGCTTTGGATTGGCCCAACTTCACCAGTTCCGAGGAAGGGTGGGAAGAGCTGAGCACCAATCGTATTGCCTGCTGTTTTCAGAATCCGATGCGATAAAAACAAAACAACGCTTGAAAGCTTTGCTTGAATCTGAGAATGGATTTCAACTGGCAGAAAAGGACTTGCAGCTCCGTGGTCCCGGTGACTTTTCCGGAAACAAACAGTGGGGGCTCCCTGACTTTGCCATGGAAAACCTTGCCAATCTTCCTTTAGTTGAGAAAACAAGAGAGGCAGCAGAAAAACTCTTAGAACAAGATATCTCTCTAAAAAGACACCCGTTGCTTAAAAAGCGCGTGGAAGAACTTAGAGAAAAGCTCCATTTAGAATAGACCTAGCGAGATTTTGGAGTTACCCAAAAACGTCGCTTCGCTCCTTCAAAACCCTCGGTTTTGAATAATTTCCTACACGGGGGTCAGAGTAAAAGTATTTACTCTGACGGGCATTTTAGGAAAATCTGTGATTTTCCGTAAAGAAATGCCCAGGGGTTCACCGGAGGTGAACTACCCACGGGGCACTTTTCTACGGCTCCGCAGGAGCTTCGCCTAAAGTGCCCGTCAAGCTCAAGCAGTGGAGCTTGACCTCCCCGACCCCCTCTGTAGCTTTTGGCTAACTCCGATGCTTCGGAGTTACCCAAAAGCCGAGATATTTTCCTGTCATCCATCTCGTCTGAGCCTCCAAAGCGGGAAGCGACATGAGGAAAATCATGGACAAGGGAAGCAGGAACCACTGGGCAACAAACCAAAAGGCTTTCATGGTCCCAAAACTGGGTCTTCTTTGCGGAAGCAGATACAAGCTCAAAACTCCAGTTGCAATGAGTCCAAGCATAGAGAAGGTAAGGAGGTTACTGACAAATCGAGGAAGGTTATAGGAAAGAAGGGTTTCAGAAAAAGCGTCTCCTCCCAAGACCAAGGGTAACCAACCCAGGGCAAAAATCATTAAGGAAGCGGTTGCCCAAGACCAGTGGCTTTCAAGCAGTTCCAACCCCAGGGCGAACTTTCTTGTTAACGGGATGGTCTTGTTTTTTGAAAAACCAAACAGCACATACGCTATCTCTCCTGAACCATACGCCCACCTGCGATGCTGCAAGTAGATGTTTTTTAACGTAGTCCACACGCTTTTTGCCGCGTTGGCATCCATGGACACAGGATAATACAAGGATTGGGCCTTATATCTGCCCTGATATTTGAAAAAACACTGCCAGAAGATATGCGAGTCATCATTCACCACGTTGGGAGAACGAAAATCCACATCCACCAAAGCCTTAAAACTCATGGCATGCGAAGAAAAGGTAATGAGCTTTTCTGGCCTCTGCTGGTTCATGGTATGCCAGAAGGTAGAAGAAAAGGCAAAGACTCGGGAAATGGGAGGGGCCTGCCAGATGTTATTTAAGTACAGGGGTATAGGCTGAAAACTCGTGCGCTCGGGATCAGGAGTGGTGAGGTAATACCAGGAAAGACACAAGAAGTATTGGGGGAACAACACGGTATCTGCATCCAGGGAAGAAACAATGACATTCTGGTAGGGAATATTCAGAGCGTCAACAATGTCTTTCTTGGCAGCTCTTGCAGCAAAGGAATCGTTTGCTCCCTTTCCTGCAATCTCTCCTTTGAGGCCGTCTGGATGCTCTGTCACCTGGAATTTGGCAAACACATCTCCAAACTCTTTTTTAATGATTGCCGCCTTCTCTTTGGCTTCCTTGCCTTCCCGCTGTTCAATACCCAAAACCACAAACACACGATCTTTAAGGTAAATGCTCTCTTTCAACGATTGAAAGGTGGCACGCAACACCTCTATGGGTTCCCTGTACGTGGGAACAATGACAAGATGATACAGCTTCTTTGAATCAGGAATCTTTTCTAGCTCCAGCCTCCAGTCTTTTTGCTCGTTCTCTCGCATTTGACGGTACCCTGCCCACAGATGAAAGGCAAAGTACACGGTGCGAGCTAGCCAGTATAAAACAAAGGCCAGCATGAAAAAGGCGACCCATACGGGTACCAGCCAGGAAAGGAGAAAGGCTAAAACAAAGGTTCCCCAGGCAAGAATCCCGGGGAGCATTTCCAAGAATCGATAGAGGCGTCTGTCTCTTTTGTTCTTGAGATCAGAAGCCCTCCCAACATGCATGTATTGCTGAATATCCATATACCTGCCCCGTTTAGAAATTTACTCCCATATTATATTGCGCAGTGCGTGCACCGAATAGGTGCCTCCCTTGTGGGGCCCCGCACAAATGCTTCGCATTATGCGGGGTAAACTCCGCGCTGTGGCTACCTGCCCCGTACCAAAACTTGTTTTTGGTATCGGGGTTCGCCACTCGCGCTTCGCTTGTTGTACTTTTGTAAATTTCTAACGGGGCCTGCCTGGAGCATATCAGAAAATTGATTTTCTGCAATTTTTGAGATAGGATACCTAAAGTAGATTAGAGCCCGGTCCATTTTCTCATCTCGCGGTTCGCCTACTGGCAAACATCGCTCGTAGAGAAAATGGCCGCCAAAAGCCAAGCAGTTGGCTTTTGGCCCCATCGTCTAGCCTGGTCCAGGACGCTTGGTTTTCATCCAAGAAATCAGGGGTTCGAATCCCCTTGGGGCCGCAACGTAATAAATTGCATCGCAGCAGATGCAATTTAAACGTTGCTGGAACGTAAAATTGCAAAGCAATTTGTACGTTCCGCCAAAGTATGAGAATTCTCGGCATTGAGACCTCGTGCGACGACACGGGTATTGCGGTAGTTGAAGGCAAGGGCCTGCCTGCGCAGGCAGGAAAGACCTGGCCCAAATTTCACATTCTCTCTAACATTGTTGCCCCACAGATTGAGGTGCACAAAAAATACGGCGGGGTGTATCCCAATCTAGCCAAACGGGAACATCAGATAAATCTTCCCATTGTTTTAAAAGAAGCTTTGAGGAAAGCAAAGATTGACCCTTCCCCTTCCTTGGGGATATCAAGAAGGGGAAGGGTTGATGCGATATCTGTCACCTACGGTCCAGGTCTTTCCCCTTGCCTGTGGACAGGAATTAACTTTGCAAAAGAACTTGCAGAGCAGTGGAATCTGCCTTTAATCCCTGTGGACCACATGGAGGGACACCTGCTTGTGGGCTTGTTCACGGCAAAGCGAAAGAAACCTTTGTTCCCCGCTCTTGTTCTCTTGGTTTCTGGGGGGCACACTCAGCTTTTGCTCATGAAAGGAATTGGAAAGTACCAACTTCTTTCTGAAACAAGGGATGACGCAGCCGGCGAGGCATTTGATAAAACGGCAAGAATCCTTGGCCTGCCGTATCCTGGAGGACCAGAGATTGCAGAGGCAGCAGCTCTTTCGAAAACCCCCCTAGGAATCACCCTACCCCGGCCCATGATACATTCCAAAGACCTGGACTTCAGCTTTTCTGGACTCAAAACTGCGGTGCTGTATGACTCAAAAAAAAGGACAAGAAAGGTTCGAGAATCAAAAGAATATGTGAGAGCCATGGCAAAGGAAATCCAGCAGGCGATTGTTGATGTTCTTTTGGCAAAAACACTCAAGGCGGCTCATCTAACTAAAGCCAAGAGTATTATTCTTGGCGGAGGGGTATCCGCAAACGAAGAGCTGCGAAAACAACTAGAGCAGAGAGTAAAAGAGGAAAAACTCAAGGTTCAACTCTTCTTTCCCAAAAGAGAGCTGGCAACCGATAACGGGGTCATGGCGGCCTTTGCGGGATACTTTACCAAAGCAAAAAGAACGGGTACTCTTGAAGCTGAACCGAATCTTCGTTTAGAATAGATAAACATGATCACACGGTTCCTCCCGACCCCACTCTTTTAAAACCCCTCGGTTTTAATATTTCCGCCACGGGAAGAACCGAAAATTTTAAAGAAATTTTTATGAAAGAACTACCAAAAACATACAACCCACAAAAGACAGAGGACCAAATCTCGCGCCTTTGGGCAACAAGTGGCTTTTTTAATCCAGATATTTTGGTCAAAAAGGGGGTAGCAAAAAAAACTGCTGCCCCATTCTCCATTGTGCTTCCTCCTCCTAACGTGACCGGGAATCTGCACATGGGGCACGCTGCCATGTTGGCGGTAGAAGACATCCTTATTCGCTACCATAGAATGAAGGGGGAGAGAACACTGTGGCTCCCCGGAACCGACCACGCTGCCATTGCCACAGAATCCAGAGTAGAACAAATCCTGTACAAAAAAGAAGGGAAGACCAGGCACGACTTAGGGAGAGAAAAGTTTCTCTCTCTGGTAAATCAGTTTGCCAAAGAGAGCCATGATACCATTATACACCAGGTGAAAAAGATGGGAGCTTCTTTGGACTGGAGCCGAGAGGCGTACACCTTAGATAGGGAACGGTCTCTGGCGGTGAAAGAAGCCTTTGAGAGAATGTATAAAGAAGGACTCATCTACCGAGGGGACAGAATCGTGAATTGGGACCCCAGGATGCAAACCACGGTTTCAGATGATGAGATTGAATGGAAAGAGGAATCCTCACCCTTTTACTACTTAAAATACGGCCCTTTTGTTATTGGAACGGCACGCCCTGAAACTAAGTTTGGTGACAAGTACGTGGTGATGCACCCCAAAGATAAACGATATCTGCAGTACAAAGACGGCCAGACTATTGATCTTGAATGGATAAACGGCAAGATTACATCAACCGTGGTAAAAGACGAATCCATTGACATGGAATTTGGGACCGGGGTCATGACGATAACGCCTTTTCATGACAGGACCGACTTTGAGATTGCAGAGCGAAAGGGCTTAGACAAGGAACAAATCATTGATCTCAAAGGAAAGCTCCTCCCCATCGCAGGAGAATTTCAAGGCATACATATTAAAAAAGCTAGGCCCTTGATTGTAAAGAAACTCCAAGAAAAGGGGCTGCTAGAAAAAATAGATGAGAGCTATACCCACCGCATTGCAACCAACTCTAGAGGCGGAGGAATTATTGAACCCCAAATCATGCGCCAGTGGTTCATTGACGTGAACAAAGAATTTTCTTTTCCCCACGCAGGGTTAAAGGGTATAACAAAAGGACAGAAGGTATCTTTAAAGAAACTCATGCTCCACGTGGTAAAAACAAAACTGATTGAGATTCTCCCCAAACGCTTTGAGAAAACCTACTACCACTGGATAGAAAACCTTCGCGACTGGTGCATTTCAAGGCAAATCTGGTTTGGGCACCAAATACCCGTTTACTATCGTAAACGGAAATCACAAATCACAAATCACAAATCACAAACAAGTCCAAAACTACAAACTACAAACTACAAACTACAAACTAACGATGGAACAGAAATGTATGTTGGAATAAATCCTCCGCCGGGACAAGGATGGATACAAGACCCTGACACCTTAGACACGTGGTTTTCCTCTGGACTTTGGACTTTTTCTACTTTGGGCTGGCCCAAAAAAACTAAGGACTTGGAGACTTTTCATCCAACTTCGGTTTTGGAAACAGGGTATGACATTTTGTTTTTCTGGGTTGCCAGAATGATTTTAATGACCACCTACCTTTTAGGAGAAATTCCTTTTAAAACCGTATATCTCCATGGTTTGGTAAGAGATGAGCAAGGAAGAAAGATGTCCAAATCCCTGGGAAACGTTATTGATCCCTTAACCATGGTGGAAAAATACGGGGCTGACGCAACTCGTCTTTCTTTAATTATTGGGGCGGCTCCGGGAAATGATTTGAAGCTTTCTGAAGACCGAGTACGTGGATACCGCAACTTTGCAAACAAGCTCTGGAACATTGCGCGTTTTATCCAGATGAATACGTCTGACTACCCGCCTTCGCTAAGGTTTCGGCGGGCAAGCAAGAAACCAAAACTTTCTGTGAAAGACAAAGCAATTCTTTCTAACTTTGCAAAAACCAAACAACAAGCAACAATGCTTATTGAGGAATACCGTTTATCGCAAGCAGCAGAACTTCTCTACCACTACACCTGGCATACGTTTGCAGACAAGGTATTAGAAGATTCCAAAAAGGTTCTGGAAGACCCGCCTTCGCTAAAGCTTCGGCGGGCAGGCAAGAAAACAAAAGAAGCGCGACAATACGTTCTTCTTACTATCCTGCAAGAACTCTTGTCTCTCCTCCATCCCTTTACTCCCTTTGTGACCGAGGAATTGTATCAGCAACTCTTTTCAAAGAACACTGTGCTCATGGTAGAGCCCTGGCCTGCATGAATTATCCTTTGTTTCTCTTTTTCGGGTTTGTTCCAAGCTTAATCTGGCTTGCCTTTTACCTTAGAAAAGACGCACATCCTGAACCCAATGCTATGATTCGAAGGGTCTTTTTCTTGGGTATGCTGGCCACACTTCCTGCCATTGGTCTTGAGCTTGGGCTTCGCTCGTTGTTCTCTTCTCTCCCCCTACCCCCAGAGCTCATACTTATTTTGTATATCTTCATTGGCGTGGCTTTGGTAGAGGAACTCTTAAAGTTTCTCGTGGTGAGAATCGCCGTTTACCAAAACAAGGCCTTAGACGAGCCCCTAGACGTTATGCTGTATATGATTATTGCAGCCCTAGGGTTTGCCGCCTTTGAAAACATCTTAATCTTGTTTGGGCTTGGGTCTACCTCTCCTGTCTCCAACATCCTTGCCTTAACCTTGGTGCGCCTAGTGGGGGCGACTTTCCTGCACGCCTTGGCTTCCGGAACCTTTGGATACTTTCTTGCGCGTTCCTTTTTTGACCCAAGAAGGCAGTACTGGTATCTGGCTTCGGGTCTCTTCTTGGCAGTTCTCTTGCACGGGCTCTTTAACTTCTATATACTGGAGGTACAAGGAGTTCTAAAGCTTGCGGTCCCGGCCATCATTTTACTGGGATTGGCAATCTTTGTGTCAGTGGGCTTTCGCCAACTAAAAAAGATATTAAAACTACACGTCTAACATGCCTTCATTTTTTGAGAAGTTAAAGAACAGCATAGGAATTGAAGAAGAAGAATTGGAAGACAAGGAAGAGGGAATAAAGCAAGACCAGCAGAAATCGCCTCAACGGCGATCCGCCGGCGAGGCGGAAAAGATACCGGTGAAATCCTCAAAGAAAGAAGAAGAGCTTTCTCTTGAACAGGAAGCTCCCGACTGGTTTGAGCCCGAAGGAGAGTTGGCTGTGGATGTATATCAAACAGATGACGAAATCGTTATCCAGTCCACTATAGCTGGGGTAAAACCAGAAGACCTGGATATCTCCATTGAAAACGACACCATTACCATTTCGGGCGAGCGAAGAAACATTATAGAAGACAAAGGCAAAAACTACTTTTACCAAGAATGCTTCTGGGGAGCTTTCTCCAGGCAAATCATCCTTCCAGAAGAGGTGGATGGAGGAAGGGCGGAAGCTACCATGAAAGACGGGGTCTTTACCCTAAGAATCCCTAAAATTGAACGGCAGAAAATCAGAAAAGTGAAGGTCCGTAGCTAAACTTAGTTCGGTTAAGTTATCCACAGCTCTCGCAGAAATGCGGGAGTTTTTGGTTGTGGAACGTAATCCGCCTTTGGCGGAAACGTTCCTACAGCGTTTAAATTTCTGTGAAATTTATTACGCTGTGCGCCCGGGAGGAGTCGAACCTCCATGCCTTTCGACAACAGATCCTAAATCTGCCGCGTCTACCATTCCGCCACGGGCGCGCGCCTCTATGGTAGCTGAAAACTCTCTCAAAAACAACCCTTCACCCACTATGGGTGAAGGGTTGTGCTCCTTGAAACGCTTTGTCTACACTACGATATTCCGGATGATGGAGGGTATCCCAAACACCAGCAACCCAATGGCAATACCGATGACCGCATACAAAAGCTTCTGTCTGGCCTGGTCAATCTTTGCGGGTTCAGCTCCAGCTGTCACAAACTGGAAGGCAGCCATGATAATGTAGATCAGAGAGATTGCTAAGAAAAAGGCAAAGACCCAGTTGGCGATGAGCTGAATACGACCCAGAATCGCGGCGCCACTCGTTGGAACCTGCAAGTCTCCTCCCGCACGAAAGTCTCCGGGTGGAAGGTCGATTTCTTTAATACAAAACCCGCCCGTGCAAACCAAAGTTGCATCGCAGACCACACTTGCAGTCACGGGATTATTATCTAAATCCCCACAAACTGCTCCTTCACCCACGGCAAGCGCGACAGCCGGTGCCGCTCCCGCTACAACCACAGCAACACAGAGAAAAAGGAGGGCCATAAGAAAAGAATGGGAGGAGATTTTCATGAAGTTACACCACAATATTCTTGATTATCTGGGGAATCCCAA